>JAMOUE010000042.1 GCA_027068235.1 Deltaproteobacteria bacterium
GCCACAACCAGGTCTGCCTGGGCATCAAGCAGATTCAGATAGGCAATGGCCACCTTTCTGATAAGCTCTTGTTTGGCCAAGATTACCTGGGCCTGCTGGGCGCTTATAAGGCTTTCTGCCATTTTCAGGCTTACATATGCCTGGCCATTGAATATGGGCTGGATAAGCCTTACTCCATAGTTATCTCCCCAGTAATCCTTTTTTATGTCGCTTGGTCCTATGCCAGATATGTTTTTGTCATAATATCCTTGTCCAATCTGAGCTTCTAATTTGGGCATGAGCTGTGATTTGGCAAGGGGGCGCTCGGCAACAGATGCCTTGAGTTCTGCTTGCGCCTCTTTTAGAAGAGGGTCTTTTTCTACAGCCTTTTGGTAAAGACTCCAAACAGTGTCTGATGCCAAACAGAGGTTGATAGAAAAAAGAGATATAAGATAGGTGGCAAAGACAAAAATAAACAAGGTCCCTAAGCGATTTTTATTATAATAAGTCATGTTCGATAATTCCTTGTGAATGAAATATAAAGAGTATTCTAATATGGAACTGATTTAAAATACAGCTCAGGTTCTTTCGATGTCGTCGTTTGGCTTATTGTTAGAACTCAATATTTGTACTGGTATTTCTCCTTTAAAAGACCTTATGTGGAGATCGCGTTGAGGAAATGGGATTTCAATATTTTCTTTATAGAGTGCATTATAAATTAATACCAAAAATTTTGATATGGTCTTATTGGGATGCATAATGTTTTGGCCTTTTATCCAGATCCTCAAATGGAAATTTACACTGCTATCTCCCATATCCACCATAATGACAGAGGGTTTTCGTCTTTTTGAAATATAAAGGTCTTGAAATCCGCTGTTTGATACGGCCTTCAAAACTATCTCCATGACTTTTTGAGGATCTGTTCCATAGGCAACGCTGAAGGGAATATCAAAACGCCTGATCTCATCGTTCATGGTCCAATTCACTACGCGGTTTTGGATAAAGTCTTGATTAGGTACTATAACGTCTATATTGGCATTGGTTGTAATGGTCATGGAGCGCATTCTCAAATCTGTGATCCTGCCCCTTAATTTTTCGTCAAATTCGATGTAATCTCCAATCTTTACACTTCTTTCAAACATGAGAATCAATCCAGATATGAAATTCGAGACTATATTTTGCAGTCCAAAGCCGATTCCAACTGACAATGCGCCAGCTACAAGGGCAAAAGAAGAAAGGTCAATGCCTAGCACCTTCAAGGCCACAAGGAATCCAAAGGTCACAATGGCATAGTAGCCAAGATTGGCAAGGAGGGTTCTTGTAGAGGTAGTGATTGTTCGACTTGTTACGCTAATTCGATGAATGTTTTTCTTATAAAAATTTCCTATCAAAAACCCTGTGATGAATATCACAAAGGCAATAAGCAGTTTAAATATACTTATGGGTGTACCATTTATTGATATGATGGGGTCGTTGATGGTTTTATAGAATTTGGCGGCAAGCAATTTAAGCTCTTGAAGTGTCTGACCGTGAAATGTCGTGGCCTTTCCAAGAACAAGTGTGTCCATCTCGTCCAGTAGCTGGGATAAATCCATGCTGAGAGAATGGCCTTTTTGAACAAGGTTGGCCAAATGGACCAGCTGACTTCCTGTTTTAAATACGGCCTTGTCTTTTTCCTTGAGTTCGCTGCTAAACTTCAAAAAGAGAGTAGTAATCTTTTGAAGCAGCAGTTGCTCTTTGCTGTCTTGAAGGTCCTGAATAGAATCCTTTAATTTTTCTATATCTTGTTGCTTATTTAAGAGGTTAAGGCGTTCCAGCTCTATTTGTATGGCCTGAATACGGGTGTCTATCTTGTTTATCGCCTCATCTAATTTGGCCAGATCGTTTTCTATCTTTGTGATATCGAATCTGAGTTTTGGCAATGAATCTACCAGGACCTTGGGGGCGGTTTCTATTGCCTGTGTGAGCTTTTTTAGACGGAGCTGGAATAAATCGAGTTCTTTTTTATAAAAGGCATATTGGAGTTGCAAGGTAAGGAGTGAAGGCTCTTTTTCTGGCAAATTGGCTATTTGCGCCTTGAGGATTTTTAACTTGTTGATGGTTTCTTTTATCTTGTCTTGTAATCGAGCACGTTCCAATGACCAATGAATAAATGCCTGAAATAGGCCCTTGTATTTATCCAGGGTTGATGGTGGCGTTAGCTTGATATCAAATTCGGCCTTTTGATTGGTAAGGGATATGAGTTTTTGAACCAGTGTCTTTTGGAGCAATATATCTTCTTTGGCCGACTTTGAAGATATGAGTTTGGTAAGTAGTTTTTGATAATAATCTGGACTTCCCTTAATAAGTGCATCATCGATTGATGCACCATGTGCGGCTACTGCAAAGAATATATGAAAAAATAGTAATAGGATCAGCCCAACAAAACTTGCAGTATAGGCAGTTGATGCCAATTTGTTCTGTCTTTTTACAAGGTGCATCGTAGTTTTTGTCATATGCTCTTTACCCAGGAACAACTATACTCAAGATTAAGGACAAACACCATTTTTTTTCAAAAGTTTTGCTGTTATATGAGCTTATGAGAAAAATTTTCATGGCAATATTGGTGGTTCTATGTCTTTTGCCAAATGTTTATGTGCAAGCAGCTTCTGATATCGTTCAGGTAGAAGTCAAGGGAATAAAGGGCAAGATTAGGCGCAATGTATTGGCCCTTTTAGAAATTTATCAAGAAAGGCAGGAAAAATCGCTTACTCCAGCTCGGATAGAGCTGCTATTTAGAAAGGGATATTCCGATATAAGAAAGGCCCTTCAGCCATTTGGGTACTTTTCGCCAAAGATTAAAGGTAAACTGGATAGGCCTGAGTCAGCAGGGGTCTGGCGCGTTTTTTACAAGGTGGAAAAGGGTAGGCCAGCCAGAATAAAATATCTGGAATTTAAGGTGATTGGCCCAGGGAAAAGGGAGTTGTCATCTTTTGTGCCGCCTTTTAAGCGTAATGACCGGTTTAAGCAGTTAAAATATGAAAAGTTCAAAGATAGCCTCATGGAAGAGGCCAAAAGACGTGGTTATCTAGATGCCACCTTTGAAACGCATAAGGTTGTCATAGATAAACAAGAGGCCAGCGCTTCTATATATCTGCACCTAAAAACAGGGCCAAAATATCACTTTGGTTCCATAACCTTTAAGGAGGCTACTTTATCAACAGATTTTCTAAAGGGATACGCCCAGTTCAAACCCGGACAGCCTTTTGATGCCGCTCTTCTTGGTAAGTTTCGCTCTAGGTTGCTCGACTCAGATTATTTCACTGATGTTAAGGTGGATTATCTAAAAGATGATGTAACATCTGATATGCAGGTACCTATTGTTGCATACTGTCCAATGAAAAAGCCAAATGTCTTCAGGTTGGGTCTAGGTTATGTCTCAGATGTTGGGCCACGGGTAACCCTCGAGTGGCGAAGAAGATATCTTGGCTCCCGTGGTCATCACTTTCGGACTAGGTTTCAGCTTTCTCCTGACGAAACACTTATAGCTGGAGAGTATTTCATCCCCCTTAGTAGACCTTATAGTGACTATGTCTCTATTAAACCTTTTATAGAACACTATGATACGGATTCACGTACAGGATGGAAGTACAACGTTGCCCTTATGTATTCAAAGGCCGTAAGTGGTGGCTGGCGTCAAAATGCAGGAATAAACTTTGGTTATGAAAACTATGAGACAGGTGGGGAAAAGAACGATAGTAGGGAACTTATCCCATTCATCTCATGGTATAAATCTGAAGCTGACAATGTCTTGTATGCAAGTAGGGGCTATTCCATCAAATTTGGCCTTAGTGGCGAAATAGGTGGTTTCTTTGCCAACGAATCTTATCTCAGTTCCTTGCTAAACACCAAGGCTATAAGACGTTTTGCCAAGGATTATCGTTTCATAACCAGGCTTGACCTTGGTGCAATTGTTACTCCCGATGTTAACGAGATACCATCATCTGCACGCTTTTATGCAGGTGGGCAAAATAGCATAAGGGGGTTTTCCCTGGAGGAGTTGGGGCCCAAAAATCCAAAGACAGGAGACGTGACAGGTGGAAGATACCTTGCTGTTTGCAGCCTCGAATTGGAAAGACATATTTACAAGTTGTTAAGCGGTGCAATCTTTGTTGATGCTGGTAACAGTTTCGATCCTGACTACCATAACAAGATAGAGGTTGGTGCTGGATTTGGTTTAAGGCTCAAGACGGTTCTAGGCCCTGTAAGATTGGATTTTGGCTTTGGTATTAGTCACAATCCTGTGCCTTTCAAGTTTTATCTAAGTGTGGGGCCAGATTTTTAGCATATTATGAAAAAAATTGTTGCCTTTTTAATATGTTTGGCGCTAGCCTTCAGTTTCTCATCTTTATGGTTTCTATTTTTTTCCACGCAAGGCCTCATCTTTATTGGAGATTCTGTTACAAACCTTTCGGATGGTGCCTTTAGGTTTCAAAACCTGAATGGTTCAATTGCAAGAGGCTTTTCTGCTAAAAAGATAGCATTTTACTCCGATTCCTTTTCCATGGAGATAAACGGGATCTCCTCGTGCAGACTGCTTTTTAGGGATCTTCTAAGAAGAAAAAGACTCACCCTTGCAAGTTTTAAGGCAAAACGCTTTGTAATTTTCCTGAAAGATTCAGATGACAAGAGCAAAGAAGGTTTCAAAGCAAATTTGAAAATACCTTCATTTCCCTTTGAGATACATCTTAAGGATATTGCCATAGAGACCCTAGAGATAGATAAAGGCGGTAAAAAAGAATTTGAGATGGATCACCTCTATCTAAATGCCTTATTAGAAAGGCGCGGCCTTGAAATCAGGAAATTAGAGACTTTTTTGCCTGTTTTGAATGCAAAGGCTGTATTGAAGGGGCGGGTAACACCTGAGAAAAAAGATGACAATATCATAGTTGATCTGAAATCTTCACTTATAAGGCCATCAGGAAACAAAGCCAAGGCCCTGGTTCTAAAGTCAAATATTAAGGGAGATCTTAAAAATTTACAGATAGCTGTCTATGCAAGCGGACTTTTTCATGGGGCTTTAAATGGAGATGTTTTTGACCCTCTTGGCCTATCTCCCAAGTGGAATGCTAAAGTTGAGATACAAGGGCTTGATCCTCATTTGTTGCATCCTTCTTTGATGGAAGGAAACCTGACTTCAGACGGCTCCTTTTCTGGGGTGGGACGCAATTTCCAAGGAGAAATTGAAGGGCGTTTTTCATCAGAAAGATTTGATATAAAAGAGTTCAAAATAAGCTGTGGTTTAGAAAAAGAAGGATTCTTTTCCATAAAAAATGGATTTATTAAAGCGTTTAATGGAACCTTAGATTTTACAGGAAAGTTATGGCCAGATTCACGTTTCAAGGCGGTAGCTGAACTTCATGACATAAATCCAAAAGGCATATTTCAAGAGGTTAAAGGTAGCATATCAGGAAAGATAGATTTGGATGGCAGGCTCAAATCCAAAACTGGAGTACAGGCCCACATCATTTTTGAAAGATTTAAAGGGGAGATTAATGAAAGACCTCTTGGACTTTCTGGAAACCTCTTTGTAGATGGACAGCATCTGACATTTAAGAAACTGGTTCTCACCTCAGCAGGATCTAGGGTGTCGGTGTCAGGTTTTATTGACAATATGAGACAGGACCTGAACTTTGTTCTTTCAAGCCCTGACCTTTCTGATCTTTTCCCAAAATTGGAAGGCTCCTTGTCTGTGAAGTGTCAGATTGGTGGAACAAGAAAGGGGCCTCAGGTATTGCTAGACGTAAAGGGTAGCGAGATTTCACTGGATGATTTTTCTCTTGATAAATTAAGGCTAACTTTCGATTCAAAAGATGTTTTTGCGTCAAATATACGTGCCCATATTTTTGCCTCTAAGGTCTTTGCAGGCGATCTGTTTCTTGGAAATGTTAAGGTTAGGCTAACTGGAAAAAAGGAAAATCATCTTATCAGATTAGATACCTGGGATGGAGATCTTTATGGCAAGTTGCAGTTGTTTGGTAGTGTGGATGAAGATTTTGGTTATTCAGGAGTAATAAAAAGGCTTTTAATTAGGGCAAAAAGAGGCGAACCGTGGCGTTTGATTCGTCCGGGAAAGGTGAATATTCGTAAAGATAACCTCGATGTTGGCCCCCTTTGTCTAGAAGGGCCAGAAGATGGAGCCAAGTTTTGCACACGATACCAAAAAACTGAAGATGTCTTATCCTTTTTTATGAAAGGAAGCTATATCCCCCTTGCACCTATAGCTTCCATATCTGAGACGAGGCTTAGCAGTATAAAGGGGCATGTTGATTTGGACTTTAACCTTGCAAAGTCGGCAAACAACTTAAAAGGCCATGCCTTTTTAAAGACAGACCGTGTACTTGTCACTTTTGCCAATGGGACAAAGGCTCACCCTTTATTTTTTGACCTAATGGCAAAGCTTTCAAATACTGGAATAGATGGCAAGATTAGTGGGCAGTTGCTTGATAAAGTGG
Organism: Deltaproteobacteria bacterium; assembly: GCA_027068235.1. Classification (GTDB taxonomy): domain Bacteria; phylum Desulfobacterota; class Dissulfuribacteria; order Dissulfuribacterales; family QOAL01; genus JAADCZ01. Next base: position 6,474 of record JAMOUE010000042.1, read on the forward strand.
ATATATTTGGAGATTTTTCTCTGCCATGTAAATTTACAAGGGAAAATTCCCTTTTATCACAGCCTATAAGTGCAAAAATAAATTTCCGGGCAGACGACCTTTCCATGTTACATGAATTGTTTCCAGAGATTTATGTCTATCATGGTGACATAAAGGCCCTATTCACCATCTCTGGAGCTTTTAACAAGCCGGCTATTCATGGCAGAATGAAACTTTCAGATCTTAAGATGGAGTACCCTAGATATGGCATCAGGATAGATTCCAAGGAGGTGGATGTTGAGGCAAAACAACGTGAGCTTACCATTACTGGCCGGCTTGAATCTGAAAGTGGCCCTCTTTTTATAGAGGGTCACGGGGTTATTGAGCCTTCAATGCCCAATCTCACCATAGTTATAAAGGGAAGTAACTATGATACCGTTTCCATGCCTCATCTTAAGGTGAGGACAAGTCCAGAGCTTAGAGTCACGTTTTCAAAAGATGTTTTAGACGTAACAGGCACAGTTAACATCCCTTTTGCAAGGATTTATCAGGTAGAGATACCAGAGTCGGCCATATTACCAACTCCTGACATTCAGATTAAAGGGCAGGCCAATAGAGCCAATACTACAAAGACAAAGGTCAAGGTGGCTGTCAATGTCTATATTGGAGACGATGTTAGGGTAGATGGCTACGGCTTAAAGGGAAGGATTGAGGGCAGACTTAAAATCATGAGCGGTTTGGATGATAAGATGGTTGCCACAGGTATCCTTTCCATTAAGAAAGGACGCTACAGTGCCTTTGATACAGAGCTTGAAATACGAAAAGGGCGGCTTAACTATTTTTCAAGCCCTATAGATAATCCGGCAATAGAAGTTGAGGCAGTAAGGAGAGTCGAAGATGTTGTCGTTGGTTTCAGAATCAGCGGAACATTAAAGAAGCCTGTGGTAAAGCTATTTTCAGATCCTGAAATGGCTGAATCCGAGATTGCAAGGTATCTCCTAGGTGGAAAAAAGGGCAGGGGAGTAGCAAAGACGGATCTAATTGCAGGAGGTGCAAATCTTATAATATCAAGACTTAGGGAGAAGTTGGGGGTTTTAAACGAGTTGAAGCTTGAAACTGGACAGGCATCTGACGATATATCCCTTGTTGTGGGGACCTATCTACGGCCTGATCTTTATCTCAAATTTATAAATGATTTTGATGATAAGATTACAAGGCTGATTTTGAGATATGACTATTCCAAACATATAGAATTTGAAACAGAGACAGGTGAGCGTCCTTCTGCAGAAGTCTTTTTTAAGATAGAGAAGTAACGAAAGAAGCGCAGACTTAAAGGCCAAACTGGTACTTATCTTTTCCAGCGTAGCTTTGGCTTCCTGGTCATCTTCCAAAACTCAGGCGTAAAGAAAATGGCAACAGTGTAGAGTTCAAGCCTACCTGCCAGCATACAAAAGATTAGTACAAGCTTTGCCATGGAAGGCAGGTGGCCAAAGTTCCTGCTTGGCCCCACAAGATGAAGGCCTGGGCCTATGTTGTTAAGGGTGGCAATCACTGCTGTTGGGCCTGTGACTATATCAACTCCAAGGGCAGTGACAATTAGGCTTGCTCCGAGAAAAACGCAGATATAGATGGCAAAGAAGCTCAAGATGCCAATCATCACGTCCTGAGGCACCTTCATGTTACCTATCTTAATGGTCTCTACCTGACGTGGATGCACTAACCTCTTGAGTTGGCTTCTTGCATATTTGAAAAACAGCAGACACCTTATGACCTTGACGCCTCCACCTGTAGAACCTGCACATCCGCCAACAAACATAAGTGTTACAAGAAGCATCTTTGCAAAGGGAGGCCAAAGGTCAAAGTCTGCCGTTCCAAACCCTGTGGTTGTCATGATGGATACCACTTGAAAAAGGCTGTCTCGAAAGTTGATGAGGTTGTTGCGGTATAGTGCAGCACCAGTATTTACAAAGAATATGGCTATAACGCTTATAATCACTATAAGTGCATAAAGTCTGAACTCTTCATCTTGCCAGTACGCCTTTACGTTTCCCTTGAGGGCCCTGAAATGTAAAGAGAAGTTGGCACCAGCCAGAAACATGAAAACAATGATTACCAGGTGCAGGTATGATGATTGGAAATGGGCAATAGAGGCATTGTAATTGGAGAACCCCCCTGTTGCCAGTGTTGCAAAGGAGTGGGTTAGGGCGTTGAAAAAGTCTACGCCACCAATCATCAAAAGTATGGTTTCCGCTGCTGTCATTAATAGATAGACCGACCATAATATCCTGGCAGTATCTTGAATCCTTGGGGTTAGCCTGTCTTTTGTTGGGCCTGGGACCTCTGCCTGAAAAAGCTGCATTCCTCCTATGCCAAGGTATGGCAATATTGCAAGGGTGAGAACAATAATTCCCATACCGCCCAACCAGTGGGTCATTGCCCTCCAAAACAGTATACTTTTGGGTAATACCTCGATATCTGAGAGTATTGTTGAACCTGTGGTTGTAAATCCAGACATGGATTCAAAAAAGGCATCCACAAACGAGGGTATGGCACCTGAGAGTTTGTAGGGAAGGGCGCCAAGCAGTGCTATGAGAAGCCAGCTAAAGGCGGTGATTGCAAAGCCGTCCTTGAATCCAAGATCCTTCTCTGGGAGGAAAAGCCATATTAGCAGGCCTCCAAGCAAGAGTCCTAGCACAGAGCTTGTAACAAAGGCATGAATCATTCCATCGTGGTAATACAGGGAAAATGGAACCGGAGTCAGAAGCATCATGGAAAGGACTATTAACAGCCTTCCCAGCAGGTTTAGTACGCCGGATACCTTCATCTATACGTTCTCCTGGCAAGCCAACAAATAGATTAACTCTGCAAGATGAGCCAAATGGATTGGTTGCAAATCAGGAACCCTTTGCCTGAAAGAAGTTTTCGATCTTCTTTGCCGCATCTTTGGTGAAAAATATAACCAGGTTGTCACCAGGTTTTATGATACTATCACCAGATGGAATAGATGCCTTTCCTTCCCTTACAATTGCACCTACAACTGCACCCTTTGGGATTTGCAAGTCTTTTAGTGGGACGTTATCAAATCTTTTTGAATCAGGCACAGTCAGTTCTATGACTTCAGCATCAGAATCCAAAAGCGTGGCCACAGAAACTATGTCTGCCATTCGGACATAGCGAATTATCATGTCTGCAGCAACCTGGCGAGGGCTTAGGGTTACATCAATGCCCAGTTTGTCAAGCATGGGTAAGAAGTCGTGTCTTCCAACCTTGACAATACACCGCTTTGTCCCATGATGTTTGGCCATTAGAGAGCCAAGTATGTTGGTGGTGTCCGAGTTAGTGGTTGCAATGATAAGATCTGCCGTATCTATCCCCTCTTCCAGCAGGCTGTGTATGTCCAGTGCATCAACATTGAGCACCATTGTTTTGGAAAGATTTTCCGACAAAAATTCGCATCTTCCCTTGTCTGCTTCAACAATCTTCAAATCAGCGCTGATATCCATATCTTCAATATGTCGGGCAACAAGATAGCCTATATCTCCACCTCCTATGATAAAGATGGTTTCTGGCATCTTAGAGGAGAAACCAAAGAGTTCTTCCACCTTTGCCATGTCTTCTCGCAATATGACCAGATATATCTTGTCTCCTGGTTCAATCTTGTCCTCTCCGCGCGGGATAATGGTGTGGCCTTCTCGGATGATGGCAGCCATTACATACTGGGCATCAGAAGAAAGTGAGCCTATTTCGTGAAGAGTCTTGCCTGCAAAAGGGTGATTTTCACCTACAATATAGCCTAAAAGATATACCTGGCCTTCTGCGAATTCCGCTGTATCAAAGGCCTCTGACACCTGTATGAGCTTTACGATTTCTTCTGCCATTGCCCAATTGGGGCTTATTATCAGGTCTATTCCAAAGATGTCTTTGTCAACAAGGGAGTCGGAAAGCAGAAGGTCTTCGCTTCTAACCCGTGCGATTCTTGTTTTGACATCATACTTTCTAGACATAAAGCAGGCCACCAAATTGACTTCGTCACTATCTGTCACGGCTATAAACAGATCGGTCTTGGCTATGCCTGCTTCTGCAAGGACTTTTGCAGAAGCCCCGCTTCCACAAAATGTCTGGATGTTTAGCTCTCTTTCAAGACTTTTTAATTTTTCTTCGTCCCGATCAATGAGGACTACCTCTTGCCCCTCAAATGAGAATTTCTCACACAGGTATTGCCCTACCTGACCGGCACCAACTATCATTATTCGCACAAATAGTGACTCCCCGAGTTGGTAATTGATTTTTAAACTTGATGAGGTTGGTAGATTATAGGTTCTATCATGCCCAATTGCAATTCTTTAAAGACGAACTCTAAAAAGTTGGGAATTTTGTTTAGAAAATAAGAACATCAAAATGGGTTATGGAATTATTTAAGATTTTTGGGACTATTTGTTTGAATACAACAAAGTATTATCTTTTTCGCTTTTTCATGACCTATTCTAGAATAATCATAAACACGCCACATACCATTAGGAGTGCACCCAACAAACGAAATGATAGCCCCTGTTCCTTAAAAAATATGGAACCAAACACCACTCCAAAAAGGACACTGAGCCTTTTTACTGCAATCATGTAAGCGGCCGGTGCAATGCTTATGGCCCACATGTGAGTTATAACCATGGCAGATTGAGCCAGGCCAACCAAAAAGACGCCAGTTGGACATTTTTTGATTATTTTTAGAGGGTTAGATTTAAAGAAGATGATAAAGACAAGCGTTGAAAATATTCCGTGGATTACAAAGTAAAAACTTGCAAAGAAAGTTGGATTTGAATGTTTGATGGCTAGCTTGCCCAAAACAGAAGTGAGAGAATATATGAAGGCCACAATTATCATTAAAACAGAGCCTTTTTCTTTGAATATTGCCAAAATTGGCCACATCAAACCAGATTGTGCCTTATCGAGGTTGAGGCTGTAACTTCCTGCTACTACAAGCAAAATCCCTAAGATACCCGTTAATCCAAGGTGCTCACCAAGTATGAATGCCCCGGTTAGAATCATAAAGGCTGGGGTAAAAGCTAGGAATGGAACAGTTAGAGAAAGTGGAGAGACCTTTAATGCCTCCATGTATAAGATAAGTGCTGTTGTCTCAAGAGGAAGAAGTATAGAAAGGGTAAGCCAAAAGGTACGATCCAGATGAGGCCAACTGGAAAATATGAACACTGGAGCTAGAAAGATGATTGGAGCAATTACTCTGCCCATAGCCATCTTGATGGTTCCATATGGGCTCAGGTAAGCCTTTGTGAGGGCATCACTTGTTGCTGTTAGAAGTGCAGTTGTTAAGGCAATGGGGAACCAGGGCATTTAGCTTTTAAAGAGTTTTAAGAGTAATTGTTACGGCACTTTGAAAATATCTATAAAATTTTGGCATGGAACAGGGGGATTTGCCCCTTTCCAATTTTTCATCACAGGATCTGTCATCTTGTTGTGGCATGGTAGGCAGAGGCCAACTTGGATAATCCTATTTAATTCAGCTTTATTGAATGGCCTAAGGCCACTTCTGCTTGTATGAACAAGGGGTTTTCCGTCTTTATTGACAAAGGCATCTAGCCGCTTGTCTTGTCCAAATATTTTTAAGGCAATAGAGGTGGCTGGTATGAAGTCCCAGTCCTTTCCAGAGAAGGAAATAGCCCCGTAACCAAGCCCCATGCTTTTGGTATTGGTATGACAGTCCCTGCATTTTCTTGGTGTTTTTGATGTAGTATGTGGATCCATAGTAGATACAGTATTTCTTTCAAATGTGCCCCGGAAATCTTCTCTTTCATCCAGAAAGCTTATAAAATCTTGTCAGCCAGGTACAAGTATGACCACTTGCGCCCCCTCTTCATTATCATCCTTTTTTTGCAGTACACCAAGTACTGGGCTTTCATATCTCAAATATGAACGAAATTCTTGCCACATACCAAAGGTATCCTTAAGAAGAAGCTTGTCCAATTGAGGCTTGCCTTTATCGTAGCGCACATGGCATCCATAACACTGTGGCACCCATGTACTATGACATGCCTGACAGGCAAGGCGTTTGTGTTGTGGGTTTTTGCATTTTTCTTTTGAAAAGGCCTTAAGAGGATGAGCTTTTTGGTCTGCCTTTCCTTTTAGGAATATTACCTGTCCATTTTTTCGTACAAGATTGTTGAGCCTTGGATACTTCTTTTTGGATTTTTGTTCATTAAACAATGCAGTAAGCATTGATTCTCCACCATGACAATGGATACATCTAATTTCTACCTGCTCGTAAAGATGTGTTCTTTGCTTGCCATCTCCCATAAGCTCCTTCTGATTATGGCAATCAATGCATACCAGGCCTTTTTCAAAGTGTATGTCCGGATGAATTTTTTGAACGAATCTTCCATCTTCAAGTTGTAATGAAGAAAAGTCACCGTCTTCAAAGGGCGAACCATAACCCTCTGATTCATAAAGCCCCTGATAAGAAAGTCCTATCCTGCCACTTCTATTGTGGCATCGGATACAGTTTTCCATAGGAATCTGTTTGGTAATAAGGGGATGTTTTTCTCTGGTCTTTTTTCTCTGGCTCTTTTTCTTTTGGGCGTAATGGCATGCTGTACATCCACCCCCCTTTTCAGAAAGGAATCCAGGGAGGGTATTTCGTGGAAGCCATAGGTGACAAGTACCGCAAAGTTTTCTGAAGTAGTCTAGTGCTAGACTTTTAGGAGCCTTGGGTGAGAGTAGTTTTTCAACTGTTAGAGTATCATTGTTGTCAGAAATCTCTCTCCAGTAGTAGCGAAGGGTACTTATGATTCCCCTGTTAGTTGCCATTAGGGTGTGCTTTACATTTTTGACCTGCTCTACATGGCATCCTTCTTGTCCACACGTCTTTTCAACTACTCGTAAGTCACCCGGGTTGAATATCATACCTTTATGGGCCTCTTGAGGAGTACCAGCAAGCGGATTACCCAAATGGCACGTAAAACATCCAACTACCTTTCTGCCGTGTGCCTTGTCTGGACTTTCTATATGACACGAAAGACACATGTCTATTTGTCCGCTAAATGTTTGAGTAACCATTTTGGGTTTTAGCGCAGGCCATTTTTGTTGGTTGGAATTGGCAGAAGGTGGAGCTAGAAAAAGGCATAGATAACAAAAGGAGAACACCAGTAAAAACTTCCACTTGATGAAAAGGGTTTGGAAGGGCCTTTGAGTCAACAATAGTAGGAAGGGGATAGTGGCCATGTTTAAAAAGAAAAGGGCAGCTACTTTTGCTGCCCTATTTTATCTAATAAATGGAGCGGGAAACGGGATTCGAACCCGCGACTTCAACCTTGGCAAGGTTGCACTCTACCACTGAGTTATTCCCGCCCCGTCAAATCCACGGCCAAATAATAAGGTGGGTAGGGAGCCTTGTCAAGGTCTTTCAACAACCCATTCTATATCCAAATCCAGTAATATTGTTAATTATTTATAGCCTTTCTAAGCAGTTCAAACAGTCTATGGAATCTAGCAGTGACCCTAGAATCGAATTCCTGGGCAATTTTTGTATCTTCAGCTTCATTTTGTATGAGTTTTTCCATAAAAGCGATGCTCTCATGTATTTCGCTATGGATGGCCTGGGCCTCTGATAGTTCTTGACTGCTCATGCCGGGAATATGTTGTCCCTGTTCTGCAAGAAGCTTGCCTAGATGGCACAGCCTATGGTCTCTTTCAATGTTGGGGACCTTTTTGTCAATAATGGCTATACGGTAGTTTTCTAGCCATCTGAAATGTGCAAGTATCGCCACCATGAGTTTCACCTTTTCTGAGGCGTCCTGTCCAGCCTCTTCCAAGGCCTGTCTATTTACAGAATACATGCTGGTTACGGAATTTAGCTGCTTGCCTATATCGATTATTGATTCTTCTGCAAATTTTATTCGTGCAGAATATTTGAGAAAATCATTTGAACGTCTGGCCAGTTCCTTGATTTCATCTTCAAGATTTTCAACACTGCTAGCGCCTTCGGTGATACTGCTATCTATTTCAGAGACAGTTGCCGTCTGCTCTTCAGCAGCACTTGCAATAGTGTTTGCCAAGTCGTTGACCTTGTTGATGGTTTCTGTGATGTTTCCAACTGCTGAAACGGCATCTGAAATACCACTTGTTAGTGAGCCTATGATGCTTGTTATCTCATCAGTGGCTGATGCTGTTTGTTTTGCAAGTTCTTTGACTTCATTGGCAACTACTGCAAAACCTTTTCCTGCCTCGCCAGCTCTGGCTGCTTCAATGGTGGCGTTAAGGGCAAGCAGGTTGGTCTGTTCGGCAATAGAATTGATTACCGTAATGATATCTTTGATCTTCTCAGACTGTTCTCCAAGTCGTTCCATCAATTCATTGGTAGAATAGGCCTCTTCTGACGCAGCATTTGCAACCCTTGCAGTTTCTGCAACATTTTGGGCTATTTCACTAGTGGCTGCATTTAGTTCGTTTGAGGCACTAGCTACAGTGGCCAATGTGGTAGATGCCTGGGCAGAAGAGTTGACCATGGTCTGGGCTGCCTGATCTATAGCCTTTGCTCCAGACTGTATTTCACTAACAATGGTCTTCAACTGCTCTCCAAGGACCCCTAGGCTACCACTTTGGGATTTAAGGGTTTCAAGTAATGTGCCTGTATTATAAATGATGTTGTTGGTGGCCCTAGAGATGCGTCTTATCTCTGGTGCGCCTTCAGATACTGCAGCCTTGTTTAACCTTCCTTCTGATGTGGTAACAAGTGTCTGGAGACAGTTGTTTAATGGCCGTGCCAATGTTTTCCTCAAGAAAAGCATTGTTGCTACTAGTGAAATAACCAGAAAGCCAACGGAAAGAAGGGCCAACTCTAGGAGATTCTTTCTTAATTCCTGATTTATTTTTGTAAAATCGATATATCTGGTGTAAACGGCAACTGGCTTACCAGAAAAGTCAGAGATGGCAGAGGCAGTTATTACATGATTTTTTTCCATCTTTTTGCTCCAGCCCTTTTCGAGGGCTTCCATTAAGAATTTTTCATCTATCTTTTCAGAAAGCCCTTTGTTGGTGCGTGTAATTACCAAAAATTTACCAATACGTTTTTGGGCTGTATCAGTAACTGCAAAGTTTTGCAGGACAAAAAGTTGATTGATGATTCCACTTATCTTGGCAAGTTTCTCCGCCACTAGGGCGCAGTTTTCTATCACCTCTATACTTCCAATGGTTTTACCATCTACCTTTATAGGTGCAATTCCCCTTACTGATAGGCCATTTTTACCTGTATCAATGCCTTTTACAGGCTGGCCTGTTCGTAGAACTTTTACAACTGATGGTCTGAATGAAGAAAGGTCATCTCCAAATTTGTTAGGATTCCAAACCCTCAAAAATGATATGGCTGGTGGTATGTGGAAATGGATTTTCAGTGGATATCCAGTACTATCTCTTAACGTTTCTTCTATAGGATTAATAATGGATAAAAGGGCTTGTCTATCTCGGTTTGCTATGGCCTCTTTTACCTCTGGAATGTTTGCTATTATTATAGCTTCCTTTAAAAGGACTGATGATAAATCTTTAGCTTCTTCTGTGAAGGCATGCGTGCCCTTTAGTGCTTCTGCAATTTGTTCTTGTTTTTTATCGAGAGTGGCTTGGTAGGATAGAAAGGCCTGCACACTAAGAATTGCAATAATCAAAAGACCAGCTCCTATTGCCAGCCGAACAGATAATGATAATGAAGCAAATTTGGATACCCGTTTTTTCATTTTGTTGAAAACCTCCAAAAAATACCTTTCTTTCCATGCTGCTTTTTCAAGCAGTCAAGGATTTGTCATGTTTATGGCACTATCTCAGTAACTTTGTCTTCAATTATTTAATTAATCGGATATAAAAGTTTTATACTTAAAGGATAAATTGAGTCTTTTTTTGCCAAGATTTCAGTGCGATACAAAACAGATAAAAATAGAAACCTTGTTTTTTTCTTTTCTAACTTATTGATTTTTCTTTTTTTATTGCGAAAAAACTGGAAATACTAAGGTAATTTTTGGGTCTAGATTTTTGAAGGTTACTTTATGGTATGGAGTGGAAGAGGGGCCCAAAGGCCCCTGAAGTTAAACTTAAAGTCCGTGTATGGCCTTAAAAAAGTTAAGCAAGTACTCTACACTTCATATCTATATTGTTTTTCTCAGAAATTGCCCACTGGAGCATTTCGTAAAATGTCTGTCTGTCAAGGCCAAGTTTTTCAAGTAAGGCATCAGATGGTTCATCCTCAAGGGTTTCAAGGAGATTGTTCCCCATAGAGTTTGCAAGAAAATTAGCCAAACTCACAATAAGAAGATATTTGGGCGGAGCAGCATCGGCAAATGGATTGTGATGGCGGTATGCCGTTATTTGAAATGGCTCAGGAAGCCCCCATCTTTCCAATAATTTGGCTCCCCAAAGGGCATGATCAACCCCCCAGCATGCTTCAAGTTCATCTAGCCTGCGCCCTTTGTCCTCAAAGATGGATATAAAGAGTGTTGGAGCTTGGGTCATAAGCACTAGCCACCCAACATCG
>JAMOUE010000043.1 GCA_027068235.1 Deltaproteobacteria bacterium
CGAGTTTCCAACACTTCAAGGTATCATGGGGAAGGAGTATGCCTTGCTTTCAGGAGAAGACAAAGAGGTAGCCATAGCCATAGAAGAGCATTATCTGCCTATCCGTTCCGGAGGGGAACTGCCTTCTTCAATGGCCGGTATCATTCTTAGCATTGCTGATAAAATCGATACAATTACTGCAACGTTTGCACTCGGATTAAAACCAAGCGGGAACCAAGATCCATATGCCCTAAGGAGGCAGGCACTTGGCATCATAAGTATCTTGATAAACAAAGAGATTGAACTTTCCCTATTAGACACTGTGGAAGAGGCCATATCTTATCTAACGGAGTTTGTCCCAAAGCTTCCTTCTTCACTGAAAGAAGATATTACAGAGTTTTTTAAGAAGCGCTTCAAAAACGAACTAATCTCCAGAGATATAGATTATGATGTGATTGATGCGGCCATGGCGGCCAATTTCGATTCAATCTTTGACTGCTACCAAAGAGCGCTTGCCTTAATGGCGGTAAGGAAACAACCCGAGTTTGAGCCTATAAGCATAGCCTTTAAAAGGGTTATGAACATATTGAAAGACTTCGGTGGCGGAAGTGTGCGTCCTGAACTCTTTGAGACAAATCATGAAAAAGCACTCTTTGATGCCTTCCTCCAGGTAAAAGATCAAATTGGACCACTTGTTTCCAATGACAACAACGAACCCACAAGGGCAACACAATACCAGAAGGCATTAATGCTTCTTTTAACCTTGAAACCTCATATTGACGACTTCTTTGATAATGTGATGGTCATGGTTGAAGATGAAGCTATCCGTAAAAACAGGCTTTCTCTTCTCTGGAGTATCTCCAGGCTATTTCTCAAAATAGGAGACCTATCACATATAGTCACAGAAGGTTGAGAGATAACTGTGGAAAAAAGGCCTTTAGCGCTTCAAAATAGGATTCCTGAACCTGAAATAATGGACGACTTTGAACAGGTTCAAGCCTATGCCCAAGCAGACTTCCGAGTTCCCCACGAAATGTTTGTTGATCTTCTTGAAGAACGGCATGGTTCAGATTTGAAAGGACTTTTTCTCGATCTTGGGTGCGGCCCATGTGACGTCACTGCACGGTTTGCAAAGCGTTTTCCTGACACCACGATCCATGCTGTTGATGCCTCCAAGCCAATGTTACAAGAGGCAGAAAGGATTTTAGAGCAAAGGGGGCTTAGTCAACGAATCACCCTTTTTCACGCTAGACTCCCTTTTAAAGATACTCCTATCTTTAAAAATCATTACGATGGAGTAATTGTCAACAGCCTGCTACATCATCTGCCAAGCCAGAAGCTGCTATGGGACACCATATCTCAGTGTGTACGAGAAGGTGGAATTATTTTTGTAATGGATCTTATAAGGCCTCACAATACGGCAGAAGCCAAAGCTATTGTAGAGAAATATAGCGGGTCAGAACCAGAGATCTTGAAAAGGGACTTCTATCACTCACTTCTTGCAGCGTATAGGATTCCAGAAATAAGGGAATATCTTAAGAAAACGCAATTAAATCATTTGACCATTGAAAAGGTCAGCGATAGGCATTTAATAGTATGGGGCAAAAAATAAAGGCGGGAATCAGCTGACTCCCGCCTTCTTCGTCACTACTCTTCTAGTTTGCCAAACTGATCTTCCTCGCTCTTACCAAAGCCAGGAACACCATACATGGTTGTACTTCCAGAGGAGAAAAATTCCAGCTTTCCTTCCTGTACAAGCTGGTTAGCTGCCTTTTTAATCTCCCTGGGCTTGGCATTAGGATCTGCCTTGTAGAGATCCTTGATATACATCTTTGATTTATGTTTTGCCTTCTTTGTGGCAAATTCCAAGATTTTCTGTTTCAGTTCTTCGAGATCAACGGCCATGATAGCCTCCTTTTAAAGATTATCGGTATGTACACTCCACTTAAACTGGGTAGTGGTGTGATAAGTATCGTAAGCAAGCCTGTAATCGTCTATGGACTTATCAGTAAATGGGATATCACATTTCTCAAAGAAACGCTCCCAGCCAATTCTTTCTGCCCACTCGCCCAGACGCTCATACTTGTTGGCATCGCTTGCATAAGTCTCAAGGATCTTCCTGATGACCTTTACAGTGGATGGCCAACGAGGTGGCTCATTGGGGATGTAAGGAATAACCAACTTGGAGAACTTAGGAGCACTTACCCTGTTGGAAATCTTTCCACCAACCAGGATGGCAATTCCGTCACCGTCCATGTCAGCAAGAGGCATAGCAGGACACATGGTGTAGCAGTTACCGCAGAACATACACCTCTTCTCATTAACGCGGACTGTCTTGATCTTCTTGCCATCGATCTCTACGGTTGCAGGCTTGATTGCTCCAAGAGGACAAGCTGCAACAGCAAGAGGAATCTCACAAACACCTGTAATACGATCATCCTCGACAAATGGTGGCTTTCTGTGAACACCAAGAATAGCGATGTCTGAACAGTGAACAGCACCACACATGTTCAGGCAGCATGCCAGAGCAATACGTACCTGAGCAGGAAGCTTGTGACTTCCAAAGTACTCAAAAAGATCGTCCATAACTGCCTTAACAACACCAGAGGCGTCGGTGGCAGGAGTATGGCAGTGTACCCAACCCTGGGTGTGAACGATGTTGGTAACACTTGCACCAGTACCACCTACAGGGAACTTGTAGGAACCGCCAGGGAACTTCCTTCCCTTTAAGTCATCCAATAGTGCCCTGAGCTGATCCTCGGTTTCAACATGGAACTCAATGTTATTACGGGTGGTCCAGCGCATGTAACCATCGCAGTACTTATCTGCTATATCACATATCTCTCTAATGGTATCAGTAGTAATAAGGCGAGGAGAACCACAACGTACTACATAAACTACGTCGCCAGTTTCGCTGGTGTACTTTATTATACCAGGCTCCATAATCTCATGGCTCTTCCACTTTCCGTAATTCTTTTTAATAACTTCAGGAAAGAACTGTTCAAAGTATGGAGGTCCAATATCTGTAATCCTGTTAGCCATGGGCTTTTTAGGATCATAGAGTTCCTCGCCCAGCTTTGGATCATAAGGTTTGCTAACAACCTCGCTTATATCGAAACTAGGAAGATCTCCCCAGTCTTCTTGCAATTTTTCGCGGATTTCTTTCAGGTCCATTTATAATTACCTCCTGTTGTGTATGTTTTAATTAAGCAGCATGACGTGCGCGGAAAGCCTTGATGTCGCGCTTCCAACCACCCTCAACTTCATCTTCGCTCCAGAAGACATAGGGGTTGGACCTTGGCTCTTTGACCATCTGTGGAATTGGCTTAAGCTCTGCCCTGCGAATAAATTCCTGGAGACTCTGGCGCTGTATAAGTTCACCAAAACGCTCTCTGTTCTTTCCTTCTTCCATCCACCAATCCCAAATCTTATCAACGAATTCCTTGAATTCATCAAATGGTGGCTCCATCCTTATAAATGGTATAGCCAAGGTGGACATCTGAGCACCCTCAAGGATCGGAGCCTTGGCACCAACGAGGATGGTTGCTCCTGTATCTGTACCAGGACGAAGTGCCTCTGGCATTACATTGATACAATGCATACACCTGGTACATTCTCTGTTATCTATCTTGAGTTCATCACCCTCCATCCACATACATTTGGTTGGACACAGATCGATAACTTCCTTCTGAATGTCAAATGCGCCCCAATCCCTATCGCTATGGGCACCTGCGTTTGGCTTCAGCTCTCCGCCGATGTAAGCCTTGACTGCTTCTTGATCAATTCTTATATCGTCTTTCCATGTTCCAATGATGGAGCAGCATGAACGTGCGATAGCTGCAACGCAGTCGTTAGGGCATCCAGATACCTTAAACTTAAATTTGTAAGGAAATGCTGGCCTGTGAAGCTCGTCCTGATAGGTCTGGGTAAGGTCGTAGCAGATGGCCTGGGTATCAAGACAAGACCATTCGCATCTTGCCCTACCAACACAACATGAAGGTGTACGTAGGTTTGATCCAGAACCTCCAAGATCAACACTCATCTGGTGAGTAAGATCATAAAAAACTGGCTCAAGCTGATCTGTTGTGGTTCCAAGAAGAACCATGTCACCAGTTGAACCATGAAGGTTTGTCATACCGCTTCCCCTGTGATCCCACATATCACAAAGTTTGCGTAGAAATGCACTGTTGTAAAACTTACTTGCAGGCTGGTTCACACGAATTGTGTGAAAGTGAGCAACTGCTGGAAACTGCTCAGGTGCGTCTGAATAACGTCCAATTACTCCACCGCCATAACCAAAAACTCCCACGATTCCACCGTGTTTCCAGTGGGTCTCCTTGTGGACGTAAGAAAGCTCAAGTTGGCCAAGAAGGTCCAAGCAAGCCTGCTTGCCCTGTAAGCCCTTTTGTTCAATGTCGTCAACAAAACTTGGCCATGGCCCGCTTTTGAGCTCATCGCACATCGGAGTGTCATGCTTTTTGACATCAGCCATTTAAATCTCCCTCCTTAGGTATTTTTTCAAAACTGCGTTGTATGCCTTCTGACTGAATGAAGCCTAATTCAAATAAAGTAATAAAGTTTCATTCGGCCGAATCTTCCACTGCGTGAAAACTTTTATAATATTGTTCTACATTCCTTGTCAACCCCCAAATGGCGTAAAAACAGGGGGTTAGCGATTTAAAAAATTTCGCATCCCATTTTTTAAATTTAATTATTTCAATGTGTTACATGCACGACCATTCGAAATCAATAAACGGGCTACAAATGAATTCAGATTCACTTTTCCATTTTGCTATCTATTAAACCATTTTATGGTTTAAAAAAGCAACTTAAGCTCCTTTATAGGGCGTCCAAAGAAAAAATCCATTTCTAACCTGTTTAACGAAAGCTCCTGCGAGATACTCTGCCTAAACTGCTCTTCCTTTTGAACAATCTCCTCCAACTCTGTCTTGCCGTATGCCTCTTTTTTTTGTTGCAAGAGAAACGGAGTAATCTTACACATATCAAAGATAGACGAATGTTTCTCTACTATCTTATAGAGAATGGTACCTTCAGGTATCAGATCCTTCCTCGAAAGGAGATCTTTCATATAAACATTTTCAAGGTCTGAAGTATCCCAGCACTTTAGCAGTCGGCATTCAAGAGGCCGCTTATGGTAGATAAGACAACTGTTAACAGCAGAGTCGAAAAATTTACATTCTCCTATTTTATCCTTTCCCCTAATCTTAATTAGCTCTTTTTCAAGCATGATAACCTGGTTGGAAAGGGGATCAAAAACTGGCTCACCACGCCTTATGGTAATAAGATCAACTGGCATTAAGCTACCAGAAACCACCAAACCCCTATCTTTTGTGTGCAGTGCTGGCCCTCCCTTTACACAACACTTCCCACACCTCTTGCATTCTTTTTGTGTTACATTATGGTGCATTTGTTAACCAAAATTAAACTAGTCATAAGCTAATGGAAAAAGACATAAAATCACTTTTCAAACAGATAGACAATGCTGTCAAAACAGTAGCCAAAAAATATCCCAAAGAGTTCAAATGCAAAAAAGGATGTTCAGATTGTTGTAATGCCGCCTTTGACGTCTCTTTGGCTGAGGCCATCTTGCTTAAGAAACACTTTTCCAGGCTTGGAAGAAAGACTAGAAGAAATGTGCTTAGAAAGGCTGAAGAGGCACAAAAAATATGGGAAAACAACATGGTTACTGGTGGTATTGAAAACATCTCAAAAATTCGCATACCCTGCCCCCTTTTGAGCAAGGATGAAGAGTGTCTTCTTTATGAGGTAAGACCAGTAAACTGCAGAACATACGGTGTACCTACTGAGATAAACGGGCGTGGCCATGTATGTGCGATTTCCGGCTTTGTAGCTGGCAAGTCTTACCCCACAATAAGGCTCAATATAATCCAACAAGAACTCCTAAGAATCAGTAGAGACATCAATCCTGCAATAGCCGAAAAAAGGTGGCCTATCTCTGCCATATTGCTTGGAAAGATTGGCTAATCTATGCACTCGTTTTAAGCTGCTCTTCTAATAGGGCAATACCCTCTTTTAAGAGGTCTGCCTTTTCTCTGGCTCCCATTCCCCTGAAAAGTTTCTCAGCAAGCCTGTAGGCATCCAATGCCTCTTCCAGCTTGCCTTGCCGTTCATACACATCGGCAATGCCTGACAAAAACAACGCCGAACGTTTAACATCACTCAGATTCTCCACCAGTTCAAGTGCCCTGAAATAATAGGGCAGTGTCTTGTCATATTCTTCAAGATGACGGTAAATATCAATGACCTTCTCCAACATAATGACAGTACTGATGGGATCATTTTTCTTTTCGCATATGGCAAGTGTCCGCTGATATGGTGAAAGAGCTGCCTTCATATTTCCGCGCATGACATGTAAATCACCGATTTTTTCACAAATATTTGCTACCTCTACATGATAGCCGGCGTTGTCAAAGACAGTTAATACCTCTTCAAATTTTGCCAGCGCATCCAGAGACTGCCCTCGATTTTTCAATATCTCTGCCTCTTGATAGCCATGCCTAGCCTCCAAGATTTCTGGCGGTTCTTGAGATGCAGCTTTTGGTCCTGGCACTTCTTGGTCTTTAGACTTAACATCTGTTGCTTTTTTGTTCATACGATCAATTGCCTCCATTGCAACTTTGCCAACTGTAGTTAATATCAGTTTGTTGCCGTCAAAAATATAAAATTCTGCATCATCATCACAAAGCTTTTTTAAAGCCCCTTCTGCCTCAGAAGCTCTAATCTTACCAAGGGCCCAGGCAGCATGACCTCGAATTGCAGGGTCATCAGAATCGAGCAGATCGAACATAATGAAAAAAGAGTGGGTGCGTACTAACTTTGGATGAAGTTCCCCTATTCTACCAATAGCCCACAAAATAGCCGGACGAGATGGAATATCATTTACAAGGCCTAAAATATGTCTGATAAATGATCCATACAAGCTGGGCTGATTACGTATTATCTCACCAACGGTCTCGATAGCGCCCCAGTTGGCTGCTGCCGAATCATTGGCCGAATACAACAACCGTCTCAAAAGATCTCCAACATTAGAAGGATCTTGATTGCTTATGGCGGCAGCTACACGACCCAAGACCATAACAGCTTGCCACCTTGACTCTAGATCAGCAGCGTAAAGAAGACGTTGGATTTTTCTAAGAACCAACTTGTCATCAAGCGCCATTTCAGCAAGCTTATTTATATCTTTTTTCTCAACAAGACGCGCAACTTCCCTTTTGGAATATCTTTTACCGCGTCTTTTCACCTGGCGCGCTCCAATAGTTGAGGATGATTCTACCACCGAACCAGTATCAAATTTGGCCTTAACAGAGCCATGCTTAAGATCTTGCAAGTCACTTTTTAGGCGAATAAAACTCAACGCGCCTCTAATCTTTTTCCCTTCGGCATCATAACCTTTGGGATAAAGGGCGTGACGGTTAAAATCGTAGCCTTCTAGCAGGGCATCCATATAATCTTCATCGGGCATGAGGCTCCAGGCGAGATCCCAATCATCATCGCACGCAAAACCCAATGCCTCCACCATGGCTGCACCAAGATTATGGCCGGTTACATCATGCGCAAATACTGCTCCACATTCACATACACCAAATTCAAAATCTCCCAGCCTCTTTGGTTCTATTTGCCTAGGCCTGGGAATCTTTTGCGAACAAAAAGGACAGAGTGGTTCTATTACACCTTTACTAATAGACATAGACGAACTTAAGCTGCCTTTTCATTAACTTGCTTTTCAAAATCAGGATGTACCGGATATCCAAATTCTTTGGCCTTTTCCATCTCTTCTTTGGCCCTTTTATAGTCGCCACTGAAATAACATGCTACAGCAAGGTTATTCCTAGCAAGGCCAAAACGCGGAGATAGACTAACTGCCTTTTCTGCAAGCTCAACCGCCTTATCAAGCTCGTCCAGCTCTACAAGAATCGATGACAAATTTATCAAGGCGGGAACCATTTCAGGTTTTATTTCAAGGGCCTGCTTGAAAAAATCAGCGGCTTCCTGCCATTTTCCAAGCTGCATATATGCAGAACCTATGTTAGCCATAGCTTCCGCCGAGCCAGGATGGGCCTTTAATGCCTCCCTGTTCTCCCTGATGCCGTCTTCAAGACGTCCCATCTGAAAGAAAAGGGTGCCCAAATTAATACGGACTTCATGTGATGTAGGATCTATCTCTAGCGCCTTTTGAAAGGATGTAATGGCATCTTCAAGACGGTTGGCACGCCAATATGCCAAGGCAAGACGATGATGAGCCACTACCGAATTAGGATTGTCTTTTGTTTCCTTTTCGAGATCAGCAATAACCTGCTGAATATCTCCACTTTTTATGGGATTTTGAGCCATTGTTCCTCCTGTATTATGATACAAAGGTAGATTTTCTTATTTATGAATGTCATAATCTACCATAAATAGAGCACCATAACATATCAAATCAGACCGTGACATCCAAGAATTCAGAAGAAAAAGGGCTATTGAAATGTAAATATTGTGGAGGGCCTGCCATAATATGCGGCCGGTGAGCAAAGGCAACGGTGGCCTGCCAGGAGTGCGGGATGGAACTACCGGCTCAAGAATACGGTGATGAAATCGAAGCCATGAAAGAAAAACTGATAGAAGATTTTATAAAGGGAAATAAAAAAGGCGACTGAATAGCCGCCTTTTTATCACTTAATTTAAAATTTAAGGATACACACTACACCCGAGCTTGTTCCTCCCTTACAGAGATGGCTATCTTGTAAAGAATTGTCACAATTAGTCCACCGACACCCCATATAGCTGCTGCAATGGTTATTTCTGGAAGGGTTGGATGATACTCGGTAATTGTCTCAAATGGATTTGGTATAAAACCGCCAATAACTAGGCCGACACCCTTATCTATCCAAGTAGCCAAAAAGACTGATGCACATGCAAGTACCAATCCCTTTGTATTGCGCCTGATAGGTGGTACAAGAAGGAGAAAGACTCCAAGAAGGCCTATTATAATTGCAGCACGCATGAATGGCACCAGATTACCGTAACCATCAAGACCAGCAAAAAGATATTCTAGGGTATGCATATGCCCTGGAATCTGGCTGTAAAATGCTGTAAAAAACTCGCATCCCATGAAAAAGAGGTTGGCTATCATGGCGTAACACACTGTCTTTGCCAGTGTTTGCAGGGCGTCCATACCAGGATCGAACTTGGTCACCCTCCTAACGAAAAGCAGAATCATTATGAGTAGTGCAGGACCTGCTGCAAAGGCCGATGCCAGAAAACGAGGAGCCATGATGGCTGTTAGCCAAAAGTGTCTGCCTGGCAGACCAGCGTATAAAAAGGCTGTTACTGTGTGGATACTGATTGCCCATGGAATGGAAAGGTAGATAAAAGGTTTTACCCATCTCGGACATGGCACACCCTTTTTATCAGCAAGAAGGGTATTGTAACCACATATGATGTTGAGCAGCAAATATCCGTTCAACACTATCATATCGTAAAAAAGCATAGAATGGGGGGTTGGATGTAACAACACGTTTAACATTCTCATGGGCTGCCCAATATCTACAACAATAAAGAGCAGACACATCACAACCGCTGCAATGGCAAGAAATTCGCCAAAGACTACGATCTTTGCATACTTTGTATAGTGATGGAGATATTTGGGAATAACCACCATGACACCGCCTGCTGCAACACCGACGAAATAGGTGAACTGGGCAATATAGACACCCCAGGAGATATCACGGCTCATGCCTGTTATCCCAAGACCTACCTTGAGCTGATACATGTAGGCCATCACTCCTGCCCCTATGAGACAAAGGAGAAAAATGATCCAGCCCCAATAAACAGATGATCCTTTTAATGCCTTTTCAATCATGATGCCCTCACACTATATCAGATAGAAAACCGATGGTTTTGTACCAAGCTCCAATTTACGCCTTAAAGAAATCCTTTCTTTTAGAATCTTGCGCACATTGGAGTTTGGATCTGCTAAATTTCCAAAGAACATAACATCGGGTGCTGCCTCTACACAGCCAGGCTGTTTTCCTTCTGCCAGCCGCTCTACACAAAAATTACATTTTTCAACAACACCCCTCATCCTAGTAGGGAAACGCTTATTAAGCTTCCTGCCCTGAGCCATCTCTTTTTCTAGCTGAACCCTTGGATCTAGCCAATTAAAGCTCCTTGAACCATAAGGACAGGCAGCCATACAGAAACGGCACCCTATACATCTATGATAGTCCTGCGCCACAAGCCCATCTGGCCTTTTAAAGGTGGCCTGCACTGGACATACCCTTACACAAGGTGGGTTGTCACAGTGGTTGCACATAAGCAAGAAAGGCATGCCTTCAAGGATATGGTTGTATTCATTATAGCTGTCTGGGAAAACATGTTCATACTCATCTTCCCAGATCCATTTAATCTCGTTCTTCGGATCTCCCCAATTGGGGACATTGTGAAGATAGTGGCATGTGTGGACTATCTTCTCCACCTTCTCCTTGTTAAGGGCCATCACATCAATCAGCATAGCCCATCTTACCTTTGGACCTGCTTCCTCCTCATGCCCTCCATGCCCATGCCCTTCGTGGGCCATTTCAGCCTCGACTGTACCAGGCTTTACAAGCTCAAATATTCCTTTTCCTCCCAGTCCCACCAAGGTTGTGAGACCAGCAGCCTTTAAAAATTTCCTTCTATCCATATTCATAGCTTGCTCCCGTTTGGATCATAATGACAATCCCAGCAATAGGGGTCAACACCTGCATAATTATGGCATTTGTCACAAAATTCCTTTTTATTGGAATGACATTTCATACAAGTATTCTGAAGGCTGATCCACACCTTCTTTCCTTCTCTATTCACATACCACCTATTGCCCTCTCTCAAGGCCTGATCACGCCAATCATTTAAAAACTGCATGTGTGTAGTAATCATAAAGTGGGTATCCTCAACACACTTTTTCTCAGCAAGTGCCTTTATTGCCGGCGTATCAAGGCTTGGTTTAGGCTGTGGTGCCGCAGTCCCGTGGTTATATAGGAAGGGAAACAAAAAGATACATGCAAATATAGCAAGCCCTATAATTACCTTCCCTGTATCATACATCTTCCTTTACCTCCTCGCCTTCGGCCTTGGCAAAGCCTGGTATTTCCTCACCTCTCAAGTCGGTAGTCCTTTCATGTTCCCCTTCCATGACAAGGGCATTTCCAACCAGTTCAGAAACTCCGCAGACATTTACATCTGGCACCCAATACTCCATAGATGCTGGTAGCACTGCCCTATCAATAGCGCATACACAGGAAAGCATGTTCACGCCAAAGCGCTCATGTACATATTTCACTGCATTTGCCCTTGGGAGCCCACCTCTGAGCCTCAACTCCATGTTTTCACCAGCATTCAACCCTGCACCACTTCCACAGCAAAAGGTCTGCTCCCGAATGGTATTTTCAGGCATTTCATAGAAGTTGTTACAGACATTCTTGATAACATACCTTGGTTCTTCAAACATACCCATGCCTCGAGATGGGTTGCACGAATCATGATATGTCACCTTCAAATGATCATTTCTCTTTGGATTCAGTTTGAGCTTACCATGCTTAATAAGGTCTGCAGTAAACTCTGAAATATGTACCATCTTTGCAGACTTGGCATTTTCAAACTTGGTTCCTGTCAGAGGATTGACTGGCTCTTCGAGAAACTCTGGTGGCCCGTTAAATGTATTCATGTATTGATGAACAACACGCCACATATGACCACACTCACCACCAAGTATCCATTTGACTCCGAGCCTCTTTGCCTCTGCATAGATCTTGGCATTCA
This sequence comes from Deltaproteobacteria bacterium, assembly GCA_027068235.1. GTDB lineage: Bacteria > Desulfobacterota > Dissulfuribacteria > Dissulfuribacterales > QOAL01 > JAADCZ01. Next base: position 11,800 of record JAMOUE010000043.1, read on the forward strand.
GCCTTTGAGCCATATCCAAAGAGGTAAAGAACCCGAAGTTACCACCTTCACTGGCGTATGTACTCCATGTGTAATCAAGGCCAATATGTTCAAACAGGAGCAGATATCCCATAAGGGTATAGATACCTGGTTCGGCAAAGACGTCACCTGAAGGGGTAACAAACAATATCTCTGCCCCTTTCTTGTTAAATGGAGGGTCAACTTTTATCCCCACAAACTCCTCAATATCCATACACATAAACTCTACGTTCTGCTTGAAGGTGTGGGGTAACAGGCCCAGGTGGTTACCTGTCTCATAACAGTTGGCAACTGGTTCTTGAATCCAGTTAATATTTAGACCAAACAGGTTGATAAGCTCACGTCCTATTATGGTGACCTCGGCAGTATCAATTCCATAGGGGCAGAAGAGAGAACATCTCCGACATTCAGTACATTGAAACATGTAGTACCAAATCTCTTTCAATACATCCTCTGTTAGCTTTCTGCCGCCAGCAAGCCTTCCAAGAATCTGGCCAGCCTTGGTAAATTCGCCCCTATAAACAGACCTTATGAGTTCCGCCCTTACTACCGGCATATTTTTAGGATCGCCGGACCCTAGAAAAAAGTGGCACTTATCAGCACATGCACCACATCTCACACAAATATCCATAAAGATCTTGAAGGAGCGATGCTTATCAAGCCTTTCCCTCATGCCCTGGAGGAATGTCTCTTTCCAATCTTCCGGTAGACCCCAATCATCATCCAAGGGGCTCCACACATGAGGGTTGGGCATTCCTACTGCCTCTACCTTCTCAGGCTTAGCCGGATAACAATAAATTCCCGGCTTTATAACGGTAGGAATGTCCATCCAATCCCGATTGGGGGGAGTAAGGTCAATCCTTAACATTTCTTGGGGTGTTAGTTCTTTAGCCATGATACCTTTCCCTTTTGATTATTCTCTCTCAAGCGGTAGTCCAGCCTCTTTCATATATTCTCTGTACATATCTTCATACTCTTCATAGGAGTGGAACTTGGGTGGCTTTCTCCATGGGTTTTTATGATATGCCATCCTACTTGTATTAGCCAAATTCCTTGTAGGACTCATAAATATTCCACCCATGTGCATAAGCTTACTAAAAGGAAAGTAAGCAATAAGGGTACAGACAAGAGCCAGATGAACAAAAAATATGGCTCCGATTCCCTTGGGCACTACAGGATGAAGACTTGCAATGCCTGTCGCCAAGGCCTTCACAGCGGTTATGTCAACCCTAAAGACAAATCTCATAAGCAAACCGCTAATTACAATCCCAAGTATAAGAAAGAGTGGAAAGTAATCGGCAGCCAGTGATACGAAACGGACCTTTGGCAAAAACAATCTTCTTATAAGGAGACCAGAAACAGCTAAACATATAACGATGTCTGTAAGATACAAAGGTGGAATACCTATCTGGAACATACCGTCAACTGCATCTAAGGTCTCAACAAACCCAGGGATAGGATGCACAAACAGACGCAAGTGGCGCAAGGCTATAATAAGGAATGAGTAATGAAATCCAAGCGCCAGCAACCACAACCATTTTGTAGGAGAATGAATGAGCCATCCTGAGCGGAGATCTGACCTCATATTTCTGAAGAGTGAACGAAACAAAAAGACCTCGAAAAACATCCTCATAAGGACTCCGCCAGTAGTGCTCGGATTATCTATCTTGGACCACTTGATCCAGGGCAGTGAGAACTCCTGACCAGCCGTGGTTGGAATACGAAAAGGCACTGGTGACTTGGCCCAGCCGATGACCTTTGCCATAAAACCAAAAAGAAAAACGGCAAAGGAGACATAGAGCAGGGCCACGCTAAACAAGGGCTGCAAGAAGGGAATAGACCCTCCGATTAGAGCCACTGCCACAATTGCCAAAACTACCGCTAGTGGGAACAATATACGCGCTGCCATACCTACTCCTCTAAAAATTAATGTTGGGTTATCTCTTTTTTTAGTTTTTCAAGATGTTTGATACCACGTTTCATCATATAGGAAGGACACATACCTCCTGCCAGCAGATATGGTCTCTTCAAAAGGTCGTTACGCTTAATCTCCCAAACCCTTTCCCTACATTCCATAAAGACATCAAAAGCCAACAGGCCAAATCTGTCTATTTCGGACTCAAACTCAAGATACTCCTTTAACAAGCCCTTTTTCTGAGCCAAGGGCAGTACCTCCTTACGCAGGATGGGTTTGAGAGCAAATATAATCTGTACGGCACTTGCAGGAGTAAAGTCCTGAACCGCCCTAATTCTCACCAGGTTATCCAATAATTTCTTGGTAACTGCTGGATCAGCCTCTCCTATGAGCTGATCGTACAGTGGCCAAATACTTTCCTCTATGGATGAACCAATGGGATTTGAAAATCTATTTTTTTCTCTTTTCAGGAATTGTGCTGTTTCAGGGGGATAAGATTTGTGGATCTGCTCTCTCCACCTCTCAACAACTGGGCCCTTTTTCTGTTCTAGGATCTCCCTCAGCCCCTTGTGTAAATTTCTCCCCACAGATGCCTCCTTTGAAAAGAGATTAGGGGGTTAATACAACCCTTTTTCCTCCCCAGTTGGCGCTGGCTGTCAATGAATAGCCATTCAGCCGACAGGTTCTATCTATAGACAAAAAGAGCTTGTGTGTCAAGTCACTAATTCAGCCATTCCCTTTTAGTATGTCAATTCACCTTGAAAATCCAAGCATTTGCCCTTACTCTGATTGGTGAGTGTATATGAAAAAAATTTCATAAGTGCTGAAATATCCATAACAAAAAAGTGAAAATCGCCTTTATAAATCCATACTGCCTCGATCCTAGACTACAAGACTATGATATTAAAGTCCCTCCAATTGGCCTCTATTATTTGGCAAGTGCCTTAATGGAGAAAGGCCACCACTGCAATATTCTCAACTGGTACTCCATGAAAGGACGCACAGAGGCAATAGAACAAGAGCTGAGAAGCCTAGACCCCGATATCATTGCCATCTCCATCCTCCACGCCAATAGATGGGGAGGGATAGATATAGCAAAGATAGCAAAAAAATTGAGACCTAATAGGCCTGTTGTTTTTGGAGGTCCTGGAGCCACCTTTTTGTGGGAACATCTTCTCAAACACTTTCGTGAAATCGATACGATAATTTTGGGAGAAGGTGAAGAAACTATAGTTGAACTTATAGAAACATTAGAGAGAAAGGGACTTAACCAGCTTAACAAAATTGCAGGCATAGCATTTAGGGATGGAGATACACCTGTTAAAGCTCCCCCTCGGCCATTCATCCAAAACCTAGATATGCTGCCAGACCCATCACGTTTCTTTTCATTTCAGCATGTTATTTCTTCAAGGGGCTGTCCTTGGAACTGCAGTTTTTGTGGTTCTCCAAAGATTTGGCAAAGGACGGTGCGATTTCACAGTGCGGAATACTTTGTAAAACAGCTTCAAAGATTATACGAACAGGGGCAAAACTTCTTCTTTGTCTCAGATGACACCTTTACCCTTAAAAAACAACGGGTTATCTCCATCTGCCAGAAAATTATCAACAAGAATCTAAAGATTGAATGGGCTGCCATTTCAAGAGTAAACATCGTTGATGAAGAGATTCTTTATTGGATGCGAAAGGCAGGATGCATACAGATAAGCTACGGCGTTGAAAGTGGTTCTGCCAAAATCCGAAAAATCCTTAATAAAAATATCAGTGACAACGATATCCAGAAGGCATTTGAACTTACAACGGCATATGGGATCATGCCACGCGCCTACTTTATTTATGGCAATCCAGGAGAAAGCCAGACAACTATAAACCAATCTGTAAAGCTGATAAAAAGAATCAGGCCATTGGGTGCCATTTTCTATATATTAGACATCTTTCCAGGAACCAAACTCTATGAAGACTTTAAAAAAAGGACTGGCCAAAACGATGACCTTTGGCTCAAACGCATAGAAGACATAATGTATTTTGAAACAGATCCAAAACTTGATAAGAAAAAGATCTTAAAATATGGAAAAACTCTGAGAAAGGCCTTTTATTCGAATCTTCCTAGGTTTGCATCTGATATCACGCTGAAAGACCTTCCAGAGCTTGCCCCGTACCATGCTGCCTTTTTAGCGAGACTTGGATTAACATTTGCTTTTGGAGATTATTCTAAAATAGATCAGATTCCACAAAAACTTGAGACTGCAGCAACATTATTTCAAAAGGCACTCTCTTTCTTTCCAAATAAGATGGCGTACTTGGGACTTGCCATTATATATCAACGAAGCGGCAACAACTCTGTTGCTATAGAGGTTGCCAAGGATGGCTTAAAACATTTCCCCAGCTCAAGCGAGCTTATAGGATGTTTAGGGGTAAGCCTAATGAACCTTGGACAAATCCAGGAAGCCTTGAATCTTTTTATGAAAAACGACCCCTCCCTGCAAAATTTGCGCTATGCCCTTAAGTGTGCCCAGATATTGGGCAATAAGAAACTCGCGCTAGAAATTTCTAGTCGTATAAAACAATACGAGCAGACTGGACCGTCTCAAAACAGTTAGGAAAAGACATGATTACATCACCTAAAAATGAATCCGTTACCATACCTTCTCTTACTGTTGCAGCCTTAAGGGGCGGTTCTGGCAAAACCATTGTCAGCCTTTCCATAACTCATGCACTGGCAAGAAGCGGGATGAAAGTCACCTGCTTCAAAAAGGGGCCTGATTATATCGATGCTGCTTGGTTAGCAAAGGCCTCTGGTGGTCCGTGCTACAATCTCGATCCCTTTCTTATGGAAGAAGCAACCATTAAAGATTCTTTTGCGCTGAGATCTAGAGAATCAGACATTGCGATTGTAGAAGGAAACAGGGGACTGTACGATGGAATGGATATTGAGGGAACTTCAAGCACTGCCAGACTTTCCAAAATGTTAAATGTTCCCATTTTGTTAGTAGTTGACTGTACCAAATCTACAAGAACAGTGGCTGCACTGGTACTTGGATGTATAAAATTCGAACCAGGCCTCAATTTTATTGGCGTAGTGCTCAACCGTATTGCAGGGCCAAGACATAGAAAAATTGTAACAAAGGCAATAGAAACGTATACGGGGCTGCCT
>JAMOUE010000044.1 GCA_027068235.1 Deltaproteobacteria bacterium
CGGTCTGTCCAAGTAGTCTCACAATATGAAACTGGATGGAGTTGACATCCTGAAACTCATCTATCAGTACATACCTTGGAGCCGTGCAAGAACCTTCTTCAAGAAGCTTTGACGCCTCAATAAGCAAATCATCATAATCCAAAAGCTTATAGCTCTTCAAAAGCCCATGATAGGCTTCCCAAATAAGCCTTAGAAGCTCATCTTCTATATCTTTGGCATTTATCCGCTGCTGTTTTAAAAACAAGAGCCTTTCCAATAAGGCCTTTGGAGACGTATCAACCTCCACCTCTTTCTTGACCTCTTTAAAGGCCTCTCTGAAGATTGACTGTTGCTCTTTGTCATCTATCACAAAGGGCGGACTTTCCATTCTGTTATAAATGAGACCATAGGCCCATGAATGAAATGTCGCTACTTGAGGAGGCCTTTCCAAGCCTGCTGCCTCAAGCCTATTTTTTATCTCCAAGGCCGCCTTGTTGGTAAAGGTAACAGCAAGGATCTGGTTCTGATCTACTCCCTCATTAATAAGATGCGCTATTCTTGCCGTTAGAACACGAGTCTTTCCTGTACCAGGCCCGGCCTTGATCAAAAGATGACTATCCATCAAAGCCGCTGCCTCGGCCTGGCTGGGATTAAGATCTTTTAAAGGTTCCTTAAGGTCCAAGCTATCTCTTAGATGGTTTTTTATTCAGAATTTGGAGATTAAAAAGATGTCTTTTTATCTTCTTGGTAGAGGTCTTTGGTAACTCCTCATTTATAACATAAAAATGCTTTATACGTTTGTATGAGGCAAGCTGCCTGTTTACCTTTTTTACCTCTAGTCCCATAATCTTATTTAGTTTGTTCTCATCAAGAGAATCCTGGTCTTTTCTCTGGGCAAGCATCTCAAAATCGGGCACTATAACTGCACAAACCTCTTCTCCGCCACTTTTCACATCTTTTCCAAAGACCATAGATTCCAAAATAATCTCACTTTTATTCAACAGAAACTCTATCTCTTCTGGATACACATTTTTCCCTGCAGAGGTGACTATAAGATTCTTTGCCCTACCACAAATATGAACGTAGCCCTCCTCATCTACAAAGCCAAGATCTCCTGTATAAAGCCATCCTTCTTCATCTAAAACCTCCTTGGTTGCCTCTGGATTATTCAGATAACCCTTCATTATCATTGGCCCTCTAAATGCAAGTTCTCCCACGCCTTCATTATCAGGGTCTACTACCTTAACCTCTGTACCAGGAAGAGGGGGACCAACACTCTCATTCTTGGGCCTTTCCAACGGATTTATGGTTAGCACCGGGCTTGATTCAGTAAGACCGTAGCCTTGAATAATGTCCAGGCCAAGCCTTCTGAAAAATAGAGGCACGTAAGGAGGAAGGGCTGCACCACCAGACACGAAATATCTGATAGAGTCGAGACCCGCCTTTTTCCTCAGGGATTTAAAAACCTTTTTACCCATGTTTGGATTGCCTGCCTTCTCTGCAGCCAATACAAGGTTCCACATGGCCTTAAAAACAAGTTTTTTATGAGCAGGGGCCCTATCAAGGGCTCGCTCTATTCCCTCCTTCATCTTTTGGAAGAGAAGGGGCACACCAAGCATCACCGTTCCTCTACATGACCTAAGGTCTTCCATTATGTATTTGGATTTTAGACTCCTGGCATAGGTGATGTGACAACCACAATAAATAGGCAGCAAAAAACCTGCAGTGCACTCAAAGGTATGATGCATGGGAAGCACTGAGAGAAACCTCTCTTCGCCTATGTCAACGGCCATGGAACAGGCAATACAGTCAGAAACAATATTCCAGTGAGTAAGCATTACCCCTTTGGGCACACCTGTAGTACCAGATGTAAAGATAATGGCAGCAACTTCATCCTTTGAGACCTTTGGAAACTTTTTACCCTTTTTCTTTTGGCCCGCAGCCTTAAGATCTTCCAAAGACATGACCTTCAAACCCAGATCTTCACAGTTGTAATCTAGGCAGATGACGTGTTTTGGCAATGGAAACCCCTTGGGAAGGTCATCTAGGATATCAATAAACCGAGAAGCAACAAAGGCAGCCTTTACCTCTGCCTTTGCTATAAGCTGCTGTTTTTCATTATCACTTAAAAGGGAATCTATTGGAACATTGATACATCCAGCAAAACCAGAGGCGAGATAAACCTTAGCCCATTCGGGAGAATTTGGACCCAGGATAGCAATTCTATCGTTTTTCTTGATACCAAGGGACATTAACCCCTTGGCTAGAGCCTCTACCTCCTTTAATAGCTGGCCATAAGATATGGTCCTATCGCCGGTCTTTTCCCGGGCGGTAAGAGCCGGCCGGTCTGGATACAAACCGGCCGACCTTTTTAGCATCTCAGGAATTGTTAAGGGAAGTCCCCTCTCTTTTGCTTCTTTTAAAAGCTCCATCTAAATGATGTACCGATTACATGTGCATGACCCTTGTAGGTCCCGTCAAGACCTGGGGTCAGAGGAGAGGTGTCACCATTTTCAACTAATACGTACGCATAAGAGGCATCTACCCCCAAATGCTTGTAATTCCAACCAAGTCCAACACTAAAGACATGACGGTCGTTTGTAGGAAGTGTTGGTTCTCTATACTTATCCTTAATTGGGGATTTGTCATAGGCATATGCAGCCCTAAACTGCCACATATGGTTATAGGTGTACTCTGCACCAAAGCGGAATGCCCAAGCATCCTCCCAGTTCCTCGGAATGGAAACCACCCCAGGCTTGACTGTGCCAGGGGTCTTTTCATAAACGAAGTCAAGCCTGTCATAGGATGACCAATCAGTCCATACCGCATCCATAGAAAAGGTAAAGTTTTTAATGGCTGTGGTAGCAATCCCAATAGAAACCGTGCGAGGTAAGCTCACATCAAGCCACATACGTGATTTTTGAAATGGAGGAAGGTTCATGTTGTAACGAGCCTTTCCACTCAAACCGATATCAATTTGAGAGTGATAGGTTACCCCAAAACTCCAGTCCTTAAAGGGCTTTGCAATCATTGAAACAGTGTACCCGTAAGCCCAATCTTCTCCGTTCATATTGGTCTTTAGATTTGGAATCTTTGGAGTCAGATACTTTCTCATATCTGCAGTGGCATAAACGAAATTTGGACCAGCAGAAAAAGAAAGCCACTTTAAAGGTCTTATGGCAACGGCTGGAGAAATAAAGAGGCAACGAAGTTCTGTATAAACCGCATAGTATCTACCATGCCAATCGTTATGCCATTCTGTAGTAAGTCCGTAAGGCATGTTGATGGCCATTGAAACCCCAAACTTGTCTCCCAGAGGCATGGCGCCATAGACGTGAGGCACAGGATATACCTTATCCTTCATCTCTTCCTCATAATTGTCTGCATCCAGCTTCATCTGAGGAATTACTGCTGCCATACCAGCCATAAATTTTGGACTATCCAGCATGGCCGAGACTGCAGGATTGAACCAAGCGCTTTCAACAACGTCTGTTCTGGCAGTCATTGCAGCTCCAAGCCCTGCTGTTCTGGCAGAAAGCTCGTTAAAAAGCTGGAAGCCTGCGGCAAAGACATTTTGACAATGGAAAGAGGCTACCGTAAAAAATAAAAGCAGAAAGATTAAAGGTTTTTTGTACATAGCTTTTGTCCCTCCCTTCTAGACTAACCTGTTCATTGTGACTCACAAACCTGTCTTTACAACTCCCCTCCTTGCAAATCCTAAAGCTCATATGGCCCAAAGCAGTCCTTAGACTTATAATGAGTAATTATCAGATTTTCAAATAAATTATGGTTACATAGCAGAGATAGGAGGCAAACAACATAAAGCCCTCCAGCCTTGATATACGCCCATCTCTAAAAATTGGAATCAACGCAAAACTAAAGAGAGCCATTGCAGGAAAATCAGCCTTAAATACATGGGGATTTATTTCAAGAGGCTTTAAAAGGCCTGCAGAACCGAGGATTCCACAACTATTGGCAAAATTGCTTCCTAAAACATTTCCAATGACAAGTCCGGTTTCATTGCGTCTTAGGGCAGAGATGGTGCTGGCAAGCTCTGGCAAAGAAGTTCCAACTGCAGTCAGGCTAAGACCAATTATAAGCTCCGGACAGTGGAAAAAGCGCGCCACAGATGCAGCCCCCTCAATTAGAA
>JAMOUE010000045.1 GCA_027068235.1 Deltaproteobacteria bacterium
GCATAGAACTATTTCGTTGAAGTCTTACGTTTCCGGCCAATAGTTTTATTGTGGCGTTACGAATATCCATCTGTGATTTGTTTTTTAGAGAGGCATAGGCTTGAACCTCTATCTGTTTATCATCTGGGCTTAGGAGTCCAGTATAGTTGGCCTGCCACATCAATTTACTTGATAGATAGAGTATTTCTGTAGGTTTTGATCCTGATTCAGCTGAAAAGATCGTAGCCCTAATTTCAGGTCCTATTGAAAAGCTGACAGGTAGAGATGGAAACACGATATTTGATACGTCTGTTTCAAATATCCCTTCTTCAGAACTCACAATGACCTTATTGCCATAAGAGGCAAGGAGTTTTACTCCTTTGGTGGAGGCTTTACCGAGAGATTTTATATGGTTTTTTAGATAAATATTCTTGCCTTTAAAAAAACGTAGCAGATTTGTTATGGATAGGGATTTGTTTTGGTAAAAGTAAGATTGTACGTATGCATTGGGAGATTTTATAAAGATGCTGCCTGGTACGATTTCAGGGTTTATGTCTTTAAATATTACGTTGTTTTCCCCTTCTTGAAGGTCAACCTTGATATGATGATCAAAAAGGGCCCCGTTATGATAGATAGTGAGGGCAAGCGAGTTGGTATTGTTAATAGTTCCTTGTTTGCCTGCTGGAACAGGTTGTCCATTTACAATGGATTGGCTACCAAAGAAGAAAATTATTAAAAACAAACCAAGAAAAGACCTTGAAAAGCTCATCTTTACTCTCCTATTTTACGGGATAAAAAAAGAAACCCCTGCTGGTTAAGAAGGATGGAGGTGGGTATGTTGGTCGTCTTTGTTGGAGATGGTACAGAGGGACCAGCAGGGGTAAATTGAATTCATTTTATAAAGTAACTATAACTTAATCCATATTAATAGGGTTTGTCAATAGTATTGTGTAATTCATATTTCAAGTAAGTAAAATACCCTTCCTTTTGAGAAAATTTTGTTCTATCAGGATGCGCCCAAGATAAATGCCCCATCTAAATAGCAGTTTATAGTGCTCCATAGTATTATTCTATTCGGTTATTTTATTCAGGAGGATAAAAAATTACCCATATAGTGGCGATTGAAATTGTAAAAATATTGATGAGCCACGTAAGGTAATAATTCTTTTTGGTTATTTTCTCTTTCCAAATAATCCTAATTATTCCCAATTCTAAAATGGAATTGATGGCTCCTCCTGTAATAGGTACAAAAAACCACGCAACAGGGTTAAACGTTCCCCAGTTGAATAACCAGTTTATCACTATTCCCAGAGAGAGTTCGTAAACAATACCAGAAAGGGGACGAAGGAATAGACCTACAATGCCAGAGAATATATTGGCTGCTAATGTGTAAAAAACTGCTTGCTTTACATCTAGTTTGAAGAGCCATTTGAAAAAATAGTATTCTATCAATAGGCTCAATGTGATAATGGGAAAGGAAGAAACCTTTGTCTCTGCATATAGAGCGGGCCAAACAATATCGGCGTGTGCCAGTGTTGGAAGGGCAATAATTGTTAAAAATAATATGCTGATAGCCAGTTTATTGTTCACAAATGATTCTATAGGCTGATTTATAGTTAATCATAATGGTAATTGATTTCACCTGATTCAACTAGATGAAATGCGCCATAAATGTCTCGCACAATAAGTCTGCCATATTCATCGATAGAGGTTATTATTCCTCTTAATTTTCTGTCATTTTCATGAAAAATAATAGTTTTCCCCAAACACATGCTATTTTGGACCCATTCATCCAAGAGTTTAGATAGATGCCCTTTAGAAACATCTTGCATTATCCTTTCAAGCTGGACTGCTATGTGTTCAAGGAGCTTTCCAGGCGTAATAGTGATACCCTGTTCTTCCAATGTGGTTGCCTTATTTATTAGTTCGTTTGAGAATTGATTTGCATTGCCCCCCACATTAACACCAATGCCTGCAACGATTATTTTTTTATTTTTATCAACCGTGGTACTTTGGCAGAGGATACCGCTAACCTTTTTTCCATTAAGGAGGATATCATTTGGCCATTTGATTGATACACGGTTGTTAAGACCAAGGCCTTTTATTGTTCTAAGAAGTGCCAGACCACAAAGAAGCGTCATGGTGGGGATTCGTTCCATACGGGGAGGGGGCCTGAGTATAAATGAGGAAAAAAGATGGTTACCTTCTCCTTGTTCCCATCTCCTGCCCATTCTGCCAATGCCTGCAGACTGTTTTTGGGCACGAACCACAAGTCCAGGACACTCAAGAAGTTCTTTCTCCCGTAGGCAGAATCTGTTTGTGGAGTCTATTTCCTTTAAAAAAATAAGGGACCTGCCTGCATAGACATGGTCCCTCAAAAAGGGTTTTATGCGCCAGGAAGACAAGTTAGTCAAGCTTTTTTAATACGAATAAGAGTTGACCTTCTTGGACCTGATCGTTTAGCTTGACCGCTATCTCTTCCACAACTGCATCAAAAGGTGCAACTATGGCATTTTCCATCTTCATGGCCTCAAGGTTGGCTATTTCCTCACCCTGATGAACTATATCGCCGACTTTTATTGTGCCTCTGTCTGGATTTCCAATACGCCAAACGTTTCCATTAATGGGAGCACCAATCTCATTTTCACCTTTGGCCATTCTGATCTCGACCTTCTTGGCACGAGGTGTCTCAACCTTGTAAACCTTGGTTTTGTTGTTGATTTTCATGACAACATGGATGAGACCTTCGTGCTCGGCGCCTATGGATAAAAGCTCAATACAATATGGCTTACCTTGAAGTTCAAACTCTACTTTGTCTCCAGGTGTTTTGAGTCCCTCTCTCCACACATCTGTAGGAAGAACAAGGGGGGTATCACCATATTTTTCTCTGAAATCTATATAGTTAATGGTGTCTTTTGGGTGCATGAGATAAAGAGTGAATTCTTCATCAGTAGGTTCCCGACCAAGTGTTACACCAAGGTCTGTCTTGATCCTTTCAAGGTCATCAGGTTTTACAGAATCAAGAGGTGAAGAGTCATCCCTTTCCTTTAGTTTTTCTTCCCACTCGTCTCCGAAGGTGCTCTTATATACCCAATCGGCAGGCCAGCCTTGAGGGAGCCTACCATAGCCGCCAAGGAGCAGGTTCTTGAAGTCGCCTGGTGCATGTCTAAAGAGCATGAGAAGTTCCTCCTGCTCCTGAGGTTCCATTGCGTCAAAGTCTTGATTTTTTTCCTCAACAAACTTTGTCAGTAGTTCAATAACATGTTTGACGCCTGTCTCTCCCTGTTCCTTTTCATATTTATTGATGATACCGCTACAGGTAACCCATGTTATCTGAGAGCCTGGAGTCACGTCGAAATATTTTACTATCTTGTTGTATAGAGACATCAATTTGAGAATGGCAGGCATGAGATGGAGAAAACCACCTTTTTCTGCCTGCTCAAAGGAGCTTGGGAATGCACCACCTGGCATCCTATGAGAAGTAACCTGATGGTCAAACCCCTTAAATGGAGATTCAGCCCATTCATAATGGCCTATCCAGTCTCTTATCTTTTGAACGGCCTTTATACACTGTTCACGGTTTAGGACCACCGGGATACCAGACTCTTCCAAATAGCTTTGGAGACCTAAAATGGGGGCCTGTCCGTAGAATCTTGTAAGGGAATCTTCTTCAGCATCTAGTATTTTTGCTCCAGCTTGCGCTGCTGCAAGAAGGGCAGGCATGGCAAGACCATCTGTGGCGTGACGGTGATATTGTATGATCAAGTCAGGATACTTTTGTTTTATGGCGTCCACCAGACTTCTTATGCGCTCGGGGCTACCGACACCAGCCATATCCTTGATGCAGAGAACTATCTCGTCAACGCCCCCACAAAGACTAACTATGTCGTCAACAACGCTGAGATAATACTCGTTGGTGGTCCACTCTGCCTGAGTAAATGAGATCGCAGGCTGAAAGAGCCTGTTCCTCTTCATCACGATCTCGGCCACGGTGCGCATGTTGCGGACGTCGTTCAGAAATGAGAAACAACGCCATACATCTATATCCACCCTTTCCACAACGTATTCGATGACATTTTTGGGATAGGGTCTATATCCCCAGAGGTTGGTTTCCCTGATAAGGGTTTGAATCAT
>JAMOUE010000046.1 GCA_027068235.1 Deltaproteobacteria bacterium
GTTTTAAGACAGGTTTCAAGGCAGATGTAATAACAGTGAATCCCCCCTATGTTTCCATACAACATATAGACCTGCTGCAAGACAATGTGAAAAGATTTGAGCCTTCAAAAGCTCTTTTTTCAAGGGATGATTCTGGCCTTTTTGAGATAAAAACACTTTTTGCCCAGGCTCCAAACTATTTAAGTAAAAATGGGGTTATTTTATGTGAGATTGGTATTAACCAGTGGCAGGACGTGATGAAATTCGTGAAGGGTCTCAATTGTTATCGAAAAGTGAACGTGTTTAAGGATCTTTCTGGCATTGAGCGGGTAATAGCTGCCTGGTTGTAAAAGATATGCAGAGCAAATTCTTCCTGGCAAACTGCAAGTTTTGTGTGTTCAGTAGGTTTTTGTAAGATTTATCTTATGATTACAGGCTGTTATGAATAAAATCTTCACATTGTCTCTTGGTCTCCTTCTTGCTTTCTTTCAATGAAAAAAAGCAAAAAGAAGGGGGCATTTTCATTGGTTAAATACATACTGACAACATTAGGGATTGGAATTTTTCTGGTTATAGGATTTCTTTGGGGAGTCGATATCAGGCAACTTTTTAATTTTCAGTCTCTCGTTATAGTTTTTGGAGGGCTAACTCTTGCGATTTGGCTTGGTTTTCCGTCTGAAAGGGTAAGAGTCACGTTTCGTGCCCTTATTAATGCATTTAGACACGACGATCTTGATGCTGAGGAGAAGAGGCTTTTAAGCCAAGTCTTAGGACTTGCCAAAATATATAGGATGGAGGGTTCTATTGCCCTTCAAAAGGCTGCTTCTAGGGTTGATAATGACTTTCTTCGGTATGGAGCAATTTTGGTGGCAGAAGGGTATAATGAACTGTCTTTAATGAATGCCCTAAAAAGAGAGTATTTGAAGGTTAACGATATTGCCTCTTCTCAAATTCAGCTTTTAAAGACCCTTGCAAGGCTTGCTCCTGCACTTGGAATGGCTGGTACGGTAATAAGCCTCATGCAGGTAATGCAGCATTTAGATATAGAGGCAAGTCTTGGCCCTTCTCTTGGACTTGCGCTTAGTTCAACACTCTATGGCATCCTTTTGGCCAATCTTATCTTTCTGCCAGCTACCATAAAGTTACAGCAGTATTATGCAAGGCGTTCTGCAATTATGCGACTCGTAATGGATGCACTTTTAGGTTTGCAAAAGGCAGAGCACCCTTTGCGAATAGCGGAAAGGCTCAACTCCTATGAATTGTATTGCAAGCTTAAGGAAGAAGAAAAGGTTGGAGCACACGTTGTCAGATTGAAAAGACGAGTAGCATAATATCCTGCTTTCAAAAGGGAGTTGCTATGACGCTAAAAGATCAAAGTGTAGGATTTGAGGATAGTTTTACTACTGTATCATCTGATGATTCGTCTTGGGTAATAAGTTTAAGCGATCTTATGTCTTTGTTGCTCATATTCTTTCTTGTTTGGACTACTATCAAGATCCACAAGATGCAGGAACAATCACATATTTCTGATAGGGTAACGCAACAAATGCATATGGAGCATATGACAAAACTCAAGGGGATGCTCTTCCAATTTAATCCTGTTCAAACTATGGATGGTCGAGTGTTAATGGTGCTTGATAATCAAGTGACTTTTCGCCAAGGCTCAAATGAGTTGTCAGACGATGGCAAAAGAATTTTGCATAAGATTGCAGGAATCTTAAAGAGTTCTTCACACTATAGACTTAAGGTTTTGGGCCATGCTGATGAAGCTCCAGTTTCCTCTGAAGGTAGATACAGCTCTAATATAGATGTGTCACTGTTGAGAGCAGCGGCAGTGGCAAAGGAATTGGTAGAGCAAGGTATAGAGCCAGAAAGAGTATGGGTTCAAGGTCTTGGCAACAAGTACCCAAGAAATGGAAAAGATGATAGGCTGCACCAAGACAAGTTTGACCGTAGGGTAGAACTTGTTATAGAGCCAATTATTGATTGAAAAAGTTTTTCATAATAGTCGTCTTGAATAAGTTCACTCTATTTTTTTCACTTTCCCTTTGTAATTCCCTTGTGATGGCTGTCTTTATTTTTGGTCAAGGTGAAAAGCCGCTGTGGCAATCATAATTTCATGGCTGTTGTGAGAGCAGTCATGGCGGGTAAGCCCTATTATATCAGCTTCCTTGGCTAAATTGATAGGTTGATAGTCACCAAATGGATGAAGTTTTTGTTTGTAAAACTGATAGAATTTGGAGTATGGCTTTTTCTATGTATAGTATGGACAGGTACAGTATTAAGTACCGTACCAGGTTTGGTATAATAAGGTGCCGTTAAATTTGTAACGCTCAACTGTCATTTTTTGCCTGTTTCCAAAACTTTAAAACACGTTTTATATATTGGATTGTTTCTGGATAAGGAGGGATTCCACCGTATCGTTCCACCGTACCAGGGCCCGAGTTGTATGCTGCCAGAGCAGCAATAATGTCTCCATTAAAGTTTTCAACTAGCCAACTTAGATATTTACTACCGCCCCAAATATTCTCAGCAGGATCAAGTGGATCATAAACCATTAGTTCCTTTGCAGTTTGAGGCATGAGCTGCATAAGGCCAAGGGCTCCCTTAGAAGAAACTGCTCTAGGATTGCCTCCTGACTCGGCCCGAATAACCGCCTTTATTAGGGCAGGGTCAAGGCCAAAAAATCCTGCTGCCTTTTCAATCTCGTGTTTAAAGGCATTGATTCGTTTTTGGGCATTGAGCTTTGCAAATCTATTTCTTCTAGAACGACGGGCTCTTCGTCCCCTGCCTTTAAGGACTACAGACTTTTCATCTATTTCTATCTTTGAAAAACGAGGGTCGGTTGGAACATTTGTAAAATGATACACACCATTTTTATCAATGTAGGAATAGATGCCATCTGCCCACACATAACCGTTAAAGTTTAATAAAATAGAAAAAAGGAAAATAGCCATAAAATAGATTATGCCACCAGGCAACCAAGGCCTGGTGGACATTAATGAAAAAGACTTTTGGTGTATTTTTTGTATGCACTTTCCTTTTTTTTCCATCAATTAATTTTTCGGCACCTTTTCCCAGTCACTTAAAAATTTCTCCAGTCCAATGTCTGTAAGTGGGTGTTTGGCCAATTGCGCAATTACCTTATAGGGAATCGTTGCTATGTCCGCGCCCAACCTGGCAGACTCTAGCACATGCATAGGATGTCGAATGCTGGCAACTATTATCTCTGTAGCAAAATTATAGTTGTCATATATTTGTACAATATCAGATATAAGTTCCATACCGTCAGTAGAGATATCATCGAGCCTTCCAACAAACGGACTTACAAATGTAGCTCCAGCCTTAGCGGCAAGTAGTGCCTGAAGAGGAGAGAATACAAGGGTTACATTGGTCTTGATTCCTATGTTGGTAAGAGATTTGGTGGCTTTTAGGCCTTCTGTGGTCATTGGAATCTTGATAACGATGTTGTCTGCCAGTTTTGCCAATGCCTCGGCCTCCTTTATCATACCTTCAGCATCCACACTCACCACTTCAGCACTTACAGGTCCATCCACTATGGAGCATATTTCCTTGATTCTCTCTTCAAAACCACATCCCTCTTTTGCAATAAGGGATGGATTAGTAGTAACACCGTCAACCATTCCCATTTCCGTAGCCTTTTTTATTTCTTCAAGGTTTGCAGTATCAATAAAAAACTTCATTTTTCTTCTCCTAATTCAAAATTTGCTTAATAAACCATAATGGTAGGGTCGATAATAAAAGCAGAACCCTGCATTAACAACTGATTTTTGACTCAATAACATCTAATAAAATTTGGATTAGAAAGGGATGATAATTTTTAAATAAAAACTGCTTATGAACGCCATTAGAAAATTCTACTCAGGAGTAAAACTAGGAGATACTGGTGCAGTTTTTAAGATATCTAAAGATAATTTGATGGCCTTTGTCGAGGGAGTAGACAGTGACAACATATTGGAGGTTAATACATTGCTGCCCTCACTTATAAAGGAGGCAGGTCTTTGTTATGGCATTTTGAACCCTCCTGAGTCTCAGGAAAATATCTTAGTAATTGCAAAAGGTCAGGAGCCAATACCCGGTATTGATGGCAGAATCG
>JAMOUE010000047.1 GCA_027068235.1 Deltaproteobacteria bacterium
TTGTGGACAGGGAACACTCAACCACTATTTGAATTGTCAATGGAAGATTAAAAAGGACAGTGTGGCGAAGTAAATACTTCATGGTATTTGAAAAAGAATAATCAAAAATAACAGGGTTTTTCTACAGGCTCGTTAGGGCTAAAAGGAGAACACAATGGCAAACCTTCTTTATGTTGACAACTCGAATGTATGGATTGAAGGAATGCATGTTGCTGCTGTACAAAGTGGCAAAGCACCAGATGTTTGGTCGGCTGTGCAAAATCGGATTTGCGATTACAATTGGAAAATTGATTTTGGCAAACTATTTCAGTTTGCAGGTGGGGATAAATCCGAAGTCAAACGTGCGGCTCTTTTTGGTTCCCGCCCTCCCAAGAATGACAGCCTGTGGAATGTTGCGCGATCTAAAGGGTTTGAAGTCATAGTTCATGATCGAAACGTTGCTAACAAAGAGAAGAAAATAGATTCTGAAATCATTACTCAAATGATGGCTGATTCTTACAATATCTTTGAAGAAGGAGATGAATTTACGTTAGTAGCAGGCGATGCCGATTACGTCCCAACTATTGAACATTTAACTGACCGAGGAATCAAGGTAAGTGTTGTTTTCTGGCAGCACGCAAGTAGAGAACTTAAAGAAATCTGCACTGAGTTTGTCGCATTAGATCCATATCTTGATCATCTGGCGTTAAAGCCCTAACAAGGCCGTAAACTCGGACGCATTTTTCGTTCGCTGTGCTCACTACAAATGCGACGGTTACGGCTGGCGTTATGCTAAAATATCAGTTTATCAGGTTAAGATATGAAAGAAAAAATAAATATTTTACATAATACGGAAGTTGAGCAATTCTTTAAAAAGATTGGAATGCTAACGGAGCTGAATAATGGAGAAATCAGGTGTGAAGAATGTGGTAACATTATAACACTAAACAATTTCAGGTTAGTCTTCAAAGAAAATAATGAATTAAAATTTCTTTGTAATAAAGAATTGTGTTTTCAATACAGATTATCGAAATAATATTTTAGGCAATATTTATGGATTTTTTATCATTATTATGGTCTGTATTTTCTTCAACCGATTTAAAGACATTCGGCCTATTATTAATTTTATTGATTGTGGGATATCTGTTTTGGGTATTACTTGATGAAGATCGTGCTTCATTATTTCGTGCTAGATTTTTCAAAGTAGTCAATCATATCATAGCCAGTAAAAATATAGATAAAAGATATATTTCCAATGATTTAAAGGGGCGATTAAATCTAGCTAGGAAGGAATTACATTGTGGAACGATGGTGTTACCGAAAGCTGTTGACGTTCAGTGGGTTAATGAGACAGAGCCTGAAGCTATCATTTTACGTGAAGGAGAATACATCGTTCGTTTGGATCCGTCAAAAGAACAAGCTCAAAACATAGTACATTTGGCAAATATAATTGTTAAAAAAACTACATTATCAGGACTTAGACATATCGTTGAAAAAGAAATTCAAGAAGCAATCGATATAAATATTACAAAAAAGCTATTGCACTATACGTCTCAAGATGATGCTATTTCGTGGTTTTATGAGAATATGATTTACCCTGTCGTAAAAAAAAGTCCCGAAATAAAAAAATGGCATGAAAAAATTATAGCGATTGATGAGCAGATGTTATTCCATACTATTTTGTTAGTAGAATTAGAGGATTTCAGCAGGAGAATTGCTATTAGGGAACCTCGTCCATATATGTGTGGAGAAGTAGAGTATTTTGTTAATTATTTATATAAAATAGCTACAAAGAAAGAATGGGAAGATGTCAACCTTTCCTATATTAAAGCTCATCTTAGAGTAGGTACTATATTAGTAGCTAATGTCGACAAAATTTTAACTTCTGGTGTTGAGCCATATATAACAGCAGCCCAAAATTATATTAAAAAAGAAATGCATGCCATCTATGTAATAATATGGCAAAAATCATATCTTTATAGAATAAGTAATAGCCAATATCGTCGTTATAACAAACAATGTGATAACATAGTTAAACTTATAGGGGAACTGGACGGGGTATCAAAATATTTTGAAGTAAAACGATATAAGTATATTGCTCCAAATGGGACCCAGGGGCATGGTCGCCTTGTTAGATTCACTATTCAGAGTAAGGATGAAATCAATATACAGAACTAACATCCTTAAAGTTTCAAAGTTGCATAACAATTGGGTGCAGTTGACCGCCAATCCGCTGCGCTCCTTGGCGGCAACTGACCCATGACGTTGAAGCTGTAGAAAAAGTAAAGTAGTAGCCTGCAAACCCTTTACAGATACCGGTTTGGCGTGTATAATCAAGGCATTGAATGCATTGACACCGCTTAATACTTTTTCAGGAAAAGCCGATGGCGCGCTACAAAAGTTATTCTTATGATCAGGGCATACTGCTCCCTGTCCATTTCGACAGACAGATCTTGCCCGGCACTTTCGAATACACGCTGAACTATCTGATCGACAATGAGCTTGATCTTTCAGTCTTTGATCGGAGATTCAAAAACGATGAGACCGGTGCACCGGCCTATGATCCGAAGATACTTTTAAAGATCATACTTTATGCCTATTCCCGTGGGATTATCTCAAGCCGCAAGATAGAACAGGTCTGCCGGGAAAACATCATATTCATGGCGCTGTCGGCAGATACCCGCCCGCACTTTACAACGATTGCCAATTTTATATCCAGCATGGAGCAAGAGATTGTCGATTTGTTCCTGCAAGTGCTGCTGGTATGTGATGAGCAGGGGCTGATCGGCAAGCAGATGTTTGCCATAGACGGTTGCAAGCTGCCAAGCAATGCTTCCAAACAGTGGAGCGGGACAAAGGAGGATTTTAAAAGAAAGGCCGCCAGGATGGAAAAGGCCATCCGCAGGATCGTTAACAGTCACAAGGCCAGTGACAAATCAGCATCAGATGATGATACGCGGGCAAGAGAGAAACAATATGTAAAGACCCTTCGCAAGAGGGTCAAAAAGATTCGGGGCTGGCTGGATGACAATGATGACAAGATCGGTAAAAGCGGCAGGCCGGTCAAAAGCAACATAACAGACAATGAATCAGCCAAGATGAAGACATCAAAGGGTGTGATTCAGGGGTACAACGGAGTTACGGCTGTTGACAGCACACACCAGGTTATCGTGGCAGCAGAGGCCTTTGGACAGGGCCAGGAACACGACCTGCTGAAGCCTATGATCGGGCAGACAAGAGAAAACTTCAAATCGATTGGCAAACAAAAAGATGTATTCCAAAAGGCCAAACTGACAGCTGACAGCGGCTTTCATAATGAGGCCAACATGAAAATGCTGGCCGAAGAAGGCATAGATGCCTACGTTGCCGACAACAAATTTCGCAAGCGGGATAAACGCTTTTCAGATATTGACCGTTACAAGGAGGAAAGCCGCAAGCAGAGACGTCGCCAACAAGGCTACCGGGGCCTGTATAAGCCGGCTGATTTTTATTTTCCTGAAGATCTGAGCTACTGTATTTGTCCAGCCGGTAAAAAGCTTTATCGCAGCGGCGGCAATATAGTTTACAAGGGTTTGCGGTCGGTACGCTTCAAGGCTCCGAAATCGGCCTGCTCGGTCTGTAATCAGCGTTCAAAGTGTCTGCGATATCCTGAGCGCACTGCAATCCGGCAAGTTGCCTACTTCATCGGATGCACCAAAGAGAAAAAAGAAACTTTTACCGAGAAGATGAAACGTAAGATCGATTCGGTAAAAGGCCGGGCAATTTACAGCATGAGAATAGCGGTGAGCGAACCGCCTTTTGCTCATATTCGCTCGATTATCGGTTTGGATCGTTTTACTTTGCGCACAAAGGTCAAGGTTGACATTCAGTGGAAACTGTTTTGCATCATCCATAATCTGAAAAAGATCCACCGCTATGGGGCAGTATATACGTAGCCTGAGCAGCAGGTTGTGGACAGGGAACACTCAACCACTATTTGAATTGTCAATGGAAGATTAAAAAGGACAGTGTGGCGAAGTAAATACTTCATGGTATTTGAAAAAGAATAATCAAAAATAACAGGGTTTTTCTACAGACTCGTT
>JAMOUE010000048.1 GCA_027068235.1 Deltaproteobacteria bacterium
AAGAAAAAAGAAACGGTTCAGAAGGTTAAAGAAACTAAAAAAGAAATCGTTAAGAAAAAGAGTGACAAGAAGCTTAAAACAGAAAAGATCGCCCAGAGTTTAAAGAGCGAGTCGCAGCAATTTGCACTCCAAATAGCCTCCTATAGAACCATGGCCCAGGCAGAAAAAGAGGCGGCGCGGTGGAAAAAGAAAGGCTATATCGTGCGGATCAAGGCTGCTGATCTTGGGAAAAAAGGAGTTTGGTATAGAGTCTATCTTGGAAGATATAGTAGCCTCGAAGAGGCAAAAAAGGCTTCTGTTGCCCTTGCCTCAAAAGAAGGAATCCGTTCATATGTCACAAAGGTTTCTAAATAATAAATAGTTCTATTGAGGTGATCTGCTAATATAAGTTTGGGATTTTTGATTACATATAGCCTTAGTGCCTTTAACAATAAGAGTTCTTTCGGCCAAGTAAAAGGCGCGTGAAAAGATAGTCTTCAATATATTGTTTGCCGCTAGTTAAAGGGTTATCTTTTCATATCAACGTGTCTTGGGCAAAGGACAATTATGGTATTCATTTGTAATGATGGATTTTCCCTCATACTATATGCGGTGTGATGCAGATTACCTTGGTTGAATCCATTAATTAATTCGATATTAGAAATAAAATTTGATGAAGATCAGGAAGGCTAAGATAGGGGACGTTAAACCCATACACGGCCTATTGTCCCACTTTGCAGAAAAGGGATTACTTTTGCCCAGATCTTTAAGTGACTTATATGATCACCTGCGGGACTATGCAGTAATAGAGGCCGAAGATAAGAATATTATAGCTGTTGCTGCCCTGCATGTTTGTTGGGAGAACCTTGCTGAGATACGTTCGTTAGCTGTCAGAGAGGATTTTCAAGGAAGCGGCATAGGAAGTAACTTGGTGGAATATTGCATTTCAGATGCGATTACACTTGGTATCTACAAGGTGTTTACTTTGACTTATCAGCCTGATTTTTTTAAAAAACTTGGCTTTAAAGAGGTGGATAAGTCTGTGCTTCCTCATAAGATCTGGGCAGACTGTGTAAAGTGTCCAAAATTTCCAGAGTGCGATGAAATTGCCTTATTAATCGAAGTTTGAACAATAAAGAGGAATATAAATGATAGGAAAAGTACTGACAAAGGTCTTTGGGACCAAACATGATAGAGAAATAAAAAAGATTAAACCCATAGTAGAACAGATAAACAGCCTTGAGCCCCAGATAGAGAAACTGTCTGATGCTGAACTCAAGGCCAAGACCCCTTATTTCAAGGAAAAGATAGCACAGGGTGCAAGCCTTGATGATCTGTTGCCAGAGGCATTTGCCGTGGTCAGAGAGACATCAAAGCGAGTTCTTGGTATGCGTCACTTTGACGTGCAGCTTATTGGAGGGGTTGTGCTTCACCAAGGCAAGATAGCCGAGATGAAAACAGGTGAAGGAAAGACACTTGTTGCAACACTTCCTGTGTATCTAAATGCCCTTCTTGGTAGGGGTGTGCATGTGGTTACTGTGAATGATTATCTTGCCAAGAGGGACGCCGAATGGATGGGGAAGATATACAACTTTCTTGGCCTTGAAGTCGGAGTGATAGTTCACGGACTTGATGACCAGGAGCGAAAACAGGCCTACAATGCAGATGTCACATATGGCACCAACAATGAGTTTGGCTTTGACTATCTGCGTGACAACATGAAGTATTCCCTTGAAGACATGGTCCAGAGAGACTTTTACTATGCCATTGTTGACGAGGTAGATTCCATCCTTATTGACGAGGCCAGAACACCGCTCATCATTTCTGGGCCATCAGATCAATCCACTGAACTTTACTACCGTGTTAATCAGATAATCCCCTTTTTAAAGGAAGAGCACTACAAGATAGATGAAAAGGCAAGGGCAGTGACCCTAACTGAAGAAGGTGTTGCCCAGTGTGAAAGACTACTTGGAGTTGAAAACCTCTACGACCCTGTAAACACAGAGCTACTTCATCACGTGCAGCAGGCCCTAAAGGCTCATAAGCTCTTTAAAAAGGATGTGGATTACATTGTAAAAGATGGCCAAGTCATAATAGTTGATGAGTTTACAGGGCGAATAATGCCTGGAAGGCGTTACAGTGATGGGCTACATCAGGCCCTTGAGGCAAAGGAAGGGGTAAAGATAGAAAGTGAGAACCAGACCCTGGCCTCCATCACCTTTCAGAACTTTTTCCGCATGTATGAAAAGCTTGCAGGTATGACAGGTACTGCCGATACAGAGGCGGCAGAATTCAAGAAGATATACAATCTTGATGTTGTGGTCATTCCAACACATCAGCCAATGATCAGGGAAGACTATCCTGATGTTGTTTTTCGTACGGTAGAAGAGAAGTTTAAGGCTGCTGCCAAGGAGATTCAGGAGCTTCACAAGCAGGGTAGACCTGTGCTTGTAGGTACAACCAGCGTTGAGAATTCAGAAAAGCTTTCTGACATGCTTAAGAAAATGGGTGTGCCTCACGAGGTGTTGAATGCAAAACACCATGAGCGTGAGGCCGAGATTGTTGCCCATGCAGGCGAAAAGGGAAGGGTAACCATTGCAACCAACATGGCAGGACGTGGTACGGATATTGTTCTTGGAGAAGGCGTTAGAGAGCTTGGAGGCTTACACATACTTGGTACAGAAAGGCATGAGTCAAGGCGAATAGACAATCAGCTCAGGGGACGTTCTGGCCGTCAGGGCGATCCTGGTTCATCGCGTTTTTATCTATCCCTAGAAGATGACCTTCTAAGGATCTTTGGCTCTGAAAAGATAGCTGGCCTTATGGATAAAATGGGTATGAGAGAGGGAGAGCCCATTGAACATCCTATGCTTTCAAAGGCCATAGAGAATGCCCAGAGAAAGGTGGAGGCCCATAACTTTGAGATAAGAAAGCATCTGCTTGAATATGATGACGTTATGAACAAGCAGAGAGAAGTTGTTTATGGCCTTAGAAAGCAGATAATGAAGGGCGAGAATCTTAGAGAAGAGATTCTCGCATATATAGAAGAGATAAGCGAGAATTTAGCCAACAGCTATTTTGATGATAAACTGCCGCCAGAGGAGTGGGATTGGGATGGTCTGGATGAGACGCTTCGGGTGCGTTATGGAGTTGAAAAAAGCATAAAAGATACAGAAAACCTTCCAACCTCCAAGACAGAATTGAAAGAACTTATAGAATCCCTTTTGAAGGACGCCTATCAGCGCCAGGTTGAGCGTTTTGGAGAGCAAGAGATGTCCATGGCAGAGAGATTCATCATGCTCCAGAATCTGGATAATATCTGGAAGGACCATCTCTTGAACATGGATCATCTCCGTGAAGGTATAGGGCTCAGGGGCTATGGACAAAAGGATCCGTTACAAGAGTATAAAAAAGAAGGTTATGAGATGTTCCTGGAGATGGTTCGCCGTTTCAGAGAAGAGACGGTGAGTCTAATGTTGAGGATTCGTCCCATGAGGCCAGAAGAGGTGGAAGAGCTGGAGGAAAAAAGGCGCCGTAAGCAGGAGCAGGAACTTAGAATGAGCCACGGCGATGATGATAGTGCAAAGCCCAAACCTGTTAGGAGAAAAAGCAAGAAGATAGGCCGTAATGCCCCTTGTCCGTGCGGTAGTGGAAAGAAATATAAAAAGTGTTGCGGGAGGAAATAATGGAGGTTTCAGGCTTTCTAGGTGCAGCAGTTGAGGCCAATATCAGGTATGAAAATAGGCTGGACCTTGGCCTTATCTTTTCAAAAGGCTCTTGTAATGTAGCAGCAGTTTTTACTAGAAACGTAGTCAAGGCCGCACCAGTTATAGATTCAATAAATCTTCTTAAAGGTTCTGATTCGTTTAGGGCCATTGTTGTAAACAGTGGCAATGCCAATGCATGTACTGGCGATACAGGGCTTGAGCATTGCAAAATTATCAGGGAAAAGGCGTCTGAACTTCTTGGGTGCAGTGATGAGCAAATACTTGTGGCCTCAACTGGTGTTATAGGTGCCTATCTACCTATAGATAAGTATCTTAGCGGTCTTGAAAAGGCTAGT
>JAMOUE010000049.1 GCA_027068235.1 Deltaproteobacteria bacterium
AACCCCTTATTTCAAAAGAATTGATGGAGTTTATAGAATGGGCATCATCCTATTATATGTATCCTCTTGGGAAGGCCTTAGCAGAAGCCTTGCCATCTGATTTTATTGCTGCAAGTAAAAAAGCTGCCCAGCGTATCAGCTCTTCCATAAAGGGCCCTGGCAAATCCTGCCTTCAGATAGATAGCTGGGAAGAAGCTCCAATAAAAAAACTTACAGATGAACAAACAAAGGCCCTATCTGCCATACAAAAGGCCATAACATCACAGACCTTTTCACCTATTCTTCTTTTTGGTGTCACAGGCAGTGGCAAAACACAAGTGTACATAGAAGCGGCAAAAGATTGTCTTAGAGCAAAAAAGGGATGCCTAATAATGGTTCCTGAAATTGCCATGACTACTCAACTTGCCTCAAGATTCAAAAGGGCCTTTGGAGATCAGATAGCCATCCTTCATAGTAAGCTCACACCAGCTCAAAGGCGGGATCAGTGGTGGCGCTTGCGTCAAGGTAAAAGCATGGTGGCTCTGGGAACTCGTTCGGCCATATTTTCCCCAGTAAAAGACCTTGGTCTAATTGTTGTAGATGAGGAGCATGATACCTCTTATAAACAAGAAGAACGGTTTCGATACAACGCCAGAGATTTGGCAGTAGTAAGGGCAAAGATGGAAAATGCTGTTGTCCTTATGGGTTCAGGCACTCCAGCCATTTCAAGTTTTTTTAATGCCCAGACAGGACGCTACAAACTTTTAAAACTCTTAAAACGCCCTTCTGGCGCATCGCTGCCTCTCATAGA
This sequence comes from Deltaproteobacteria bacterium, assembly GCA_027068235.1. Classification (GTDB taxonomy): domain Bacteria; phylum Desulfobacterota; class Dissulfuribacteria; order Dissulfuribacterales; family QOAL01; genus JAADCZ01. The sequence goes on from JAMOUE010000049.1 coordinate 791, forward strand.
GATAGTTGATAGAACGCAAAAAAAACGAAACAAAAATGAAGAAATACAGTGGATTACCCCGCAGCTTAAAAATGCCATAGAAGAAACGTTAGACAGAGGGGAACAGATACTTCTTTTCCTTAATAGACGAGGGTTTGCTACCTACATCTTTTGTCCTGAATGTGGTCATGTCTTCAAATGTAAATCATGTGACGTAATACTTACATGGCACAGACGCTATAAGGCCATTGTAAAAGAACAGCAGGCCTCTTCCTCGAAAGGTCATGGAGTACTTACCTGCCATTATTGTGGAGATTTTCAGCCTGCGGTTCCTGTCTGCCCATCATGCGGCGGTAAAACTGTTAAAACCTCTGGTTTTGGCACAGAAAAGGTGAGTGAAGACTTTGTTCAGATGTTTCCTGGTTCAACAGTTGCCAGGATTGATAGAGATACTTTATCAAGCAAAAAAAAGATGGAAGCAGTTTTAAAGGCCTTTAGAGCTGGCAAGATCGATTGTCTGGTAGGCACCCAAATGGTTACCAAGGGACACGATTTTCCAAACCTCACTTTAGTAGGCATATTGTGGGCAGATATGTCCTTAAATATCCCTGAATACAATGCCTCAGAACGAACCTTTCAAACCCTTTCCCAAGTTGCAGGGCGTGCAGGAAGATCAAACAAGCCGGGTAAAGTACTTATTCAGACCTACTCTCCAGATCATTATTCAGTTCAATGCGCTGCTTCCCACGACTACATCACTTTTTACAACAAAGAGATAGAGTTGAGAAAAACACACGGCTATCCTCCCTTTGAAAGGCTCATAAACCTAAGGTTTAGCGGATCAAAAAAATCAGACGTTCAAAAGGCTTCTGAAGATATAAGAGATCTACTTTTAAGAGCTCGTACATCTGACACCAAGTGTTCAGTCCTTGGCCCTGCTCCGTGTCCAAAGGTTAAGATAAGATCTAAATATAGATATCAGATACTCTTAAAAGGTGAAATTTCACATATTAGAAGGCTTGCAGCCGTTGTTGACAAACGCTCACAAAGCCTGTTACCTGGTGGAATCCGAATGGAAATAGACGTTGATCCTCTAAATTTCATGTAAAAGGAGTTTTACATTGGAACCTCCCAATGAAAAAAAGCAAGACGACAGAGACGACAAAAAAGAGGCAACTGTAACCAAACCTCGATTCACGTGGGAAGACATAAAGTTTATCATTGTTATGACAATTGTAACTATTGGTTTTTCTCTACGTGGTGGGGAGATGCCAGGGGCCTTATGGGCCACTTTGCGACAGATATTTGTCAGTGTCTTCTATGGATTTGGGACTGTATTTTTATTCATTGGGCTAACGAAAAAGATGTTCAAGTACAATCCTACTAGGGTACACATTGTAAAGTGGGCATTTGCACTAGCTGCAATATTTTCGGTAAGCCAATTCTTCCATGAAGGATATTTGATGTTTACAGGGCAACTTCCACCTCCACCACCCAAATAGATATGGTGGAGATGAAAAGAATGCTTCTTGTGCTAACCTAACCTGTACTAACCAGTTACAAGGCTGCTAAATATTTTGTAGCCTCCAAGCCATGTACCAACCATGCTTCCCACTCCTGGAAGAAGAAAGGCCAAAAAAACCCTCAGCAGTTTATTAGACCACCAGCCTTTAAGGGTTGTAATATCCTTGGAGGCATCCTGTATTTCTTTGACAATTGGCGGTCTGACAAGGGCCTGAACAAAAGCTGTAACATATCCTGCACCTATCACTGGCGTCAAACTTGTTATTGGAGCAGCAGCAAAGGCGGCTGCCACTGTATACGGATGGCATAAGGCAATAACTGCCCCTATCGCACAGGCTATGCCATTTGCCAAAATCCAATACATAACGTTATCACTGGCAACTACTGCACCCTTCTGCCATGCAGAAAAAACTATTGCTCCAATTATAAAGGCTGGGATGGCCCAACCAACCGCTTTCCATACAGGAGAAACCGGAGGAATACTTGCAATTTCCTCTATCTCCTTATTGTGATCTTCACTAAGTGCCTTCTTTATTCCTTCTACATGGCCTGCGCCTACTACAGCCACTATCTTTTTCCCCTCTGCCTCCTTTATCTTTTCTGCCAAATAGATATCTCTTTCATCAATCAATACCTTTTTAAGCTCAGGCATGGCCTCACCTAGCTCTGCCATTAACTCAGATATAACATCAGACTTCTTAAGTTCCCTAAGCTTCTCTTCTGTTACTTCCGTATCGTCGAAAATACTCAAGATCAGGCTTGAAAGTAGTTTCCCCTTTTTCCAAATGGGAGTCTTACGCCATGCCCTAAGCAGGGTAGTTCTCACATCCCTGTCACACAACTTAATAGGTATGCCAAGCTCTTCAGCTACTTTAGTGGCCTCAATAAGTTCACTTCCTGGCAGGACCCCTATTTTTTCTCCTAATTTCTTTTGATAAGACGACAAAATGAGATTGGCCATCAAGGTGGTAAGCTGTCTTTTCTTTATCACCTTTTTTATATCAAGCTGCTCGAACTTGTCTTTCTGGGTTATGGCCTTGTAACGCTTTTCATCAAGTTCAACACAAACACAATCGGGCTTTTCTTCAACTATGGTCTTTTTTACAAGCTCTACAGATTCTTTTGATATATGAGCCGTACCTATCAGGATTATCTCCTTATCGCCAATGTGCAATCTGGTAATATCGTTAGAACTATATGTAGTATTTTCTGGAGTGCTTTTGATCTCTTTTTCTTCATTCATAAGTATTCCTAAATATTTTCAAATCATATACCTATTAATGTACATGCTATTTTTCGTTTTCTAGGTTTATTGTCGTGGTTAATCACCACAATCTGTTGCCAGGTTCCAAGCATCAAACGCCCTTCCCTAACTGCAATAGCCAAAGAAGGACCAAGTAAAGCGGCTTGAACATGACTATGGCCATTACCATCATGCCATGCAAGTTCGTGCTTATACACCATCCCCTCTGGGGCCAAGCGTTCTATGGCATCCTTTAGGTCTTCAACAACACCTGGTTCAAACTCTATAGTGGTTAAGGAACCAGTAGAGCCAATAACATTCATCTGTAACATGCCCTCTTTTACAGATGAAGCTGAAATCAACTCCTGGACCTCAGAGGTTATATCTTGAATATCTGGGCCAACTGACAACGACTTTTCAATAATTTGGGTAAAAATTATGGGTTTCATCACTCAATGATACCATAATCATGTAAGTAATTCAGTAAAGGCTAACTGT
>JAMOUE010000050.1 GCA_027068235.1 Deltaproteobacteria bacterium
GTTTAGGGCTAACGTCAACATTTTCCAGGCTATCACTGTGAAAAATGTTCCGCATACCATTTGCCCTAAAAAGGAGAGGAGCTTTTTAATGTTTTGGGGAAGATGTTTGAACAATATGTCCACTGCAATATGGGCCTTTTTTTGATAACTGTATCCCAGCCCCAGGGCCGTTACCAAGGCGCTGCCAAAACCCATTAATTCAAAGGAGCCTGTTATGGGATGTCCAAAGGGACGAAGTATCATATTGGCCACAGCCATAAACATGGTGGCCATAAGAAATAAACATGCAATGGAAAGGAAAAATCTATTTATTTTCGCCATGGTCTTTACACAAAAAAGGCCCTTTGGAATCAATGGAGAGATTTTACCAAAGGGCCGCTAGATTTTGCTGTTACTTATTCTGGGCAAACTCCTTTTCATATTTGGCTTTAAGCGCCATTAGATCTTCAAAAAACTGTTTGGCTGGTAGCCCCTTGGCAGCGGTCTTTTTCAACCACTCATCCTTAATTGGTTCTACTTTTTTGTGCCACAATTTGTATTCAGAATCACTAAGCTGAATTATTTCCTCTTTATACTTCTCCTTTGACCAGGCAACAGACTCTTTAACGTGCTGGTCTATATATTCGCCAGTCCAAAGAGAATGTTCTCTGGCCAGATCATCCATAACCTTTTTAACCTTGTCTGGCAGGCTTTCCCACTTTTTCTTGTTCATGACAACGGCAAAGGATGTGGTCTGCATATTACAGATGGTGGCGTACCTGCAAGACTCTGCAAAGTTGAAATCCTTTAATATATCGAGGGATGAGAATATACCCTTTACTATTCCCTTTTGAAGGGCCTCTGGAGTCTCAGACATTGGCATTGCAACAGGTACGGCCCCAAGAAGTTTTAGTGGCTTTACTCCTGCTCCAGTGCATCTAAGTTCGTATCCCTTCAAATCATCTAGGTTCTTTATTGGTTTTTTGGACATAATGTTTGCCGGAGGTGCAGTAAAAAGGGCAAGGACCTTTACCTTGGATAGACTCTTGGGATTGTACTTTTTATAAAGATCAAAAAGAACTGCGTTTGCCACCTTGGCACCAGAGAATCCTATTGGCAGATCAACACCTTCCATGAGTGGAAAACGTCCTGGCTGATATGCAAATACCACTACTCCAATGTCTGCAACACCGTCTATTACCCCGTCCATCATGTTCTTGGCTCCAAGAAGCGTTGAGCCAGGAAATGTTTTGATGTTTACGGTTCCGGCTGTACGCAGTTCAACCTCTGTCTTCCATTTTTCCATCTGCACACATGGAAACGTAGAAGCAGGCGGGAAGTTGGCATAGGTAAGGGTAATGGACTGGGCGTGAAGTTTTGCGCTACCCATAAGCACCGCAAACAGGGCCATGACCGCCAGCCCTACCGATAAGATCGAACATTTTTTTCTCATAATACTTCCTCCTTTTACCTGTTATCGAAAATCCTTTTGGATTTTCGCTCTGATCTTGGCAGTGTGCCGTATTCAACAATCTGAATATCAGCAGAAACCATTATCTGATTTTTTATCTGTTGTTGTATGGCTGCCTGTATGTCCTCGTCGTAGGCAGGATCACCGGCGCTGTCCCTTTCAACCTTTATCTTCATGTAGTCCCGTGCATCTCTTCTCTCCAAGATGATGTTGTATTCGCTGGATATTCCATCTATGTCTGAAAGGATTTCGTCTATTTGGCCAGGATAAATATTGACCCCTCGAAATATTATCATGTCATCGCTTCGTCCAAGTATCCTGTCGTGGCGTGGAAAGATGCTTCCACAAGGGCATGGCCCTGATATCTTTCTGGTGAGATCTCTGGTGCGATAGCGTATAAGTGGGCTTGCCTCCTTGCGAAGGGTTGTGACAACCATCTCTCCTATCTCGCCATCGTCAACAGGCTGTAAGGTTTCTGGATCGAGGATCTCAAGGATGTAGTAGTCTGCCCAATAGTGAATCCCCTGATGCAGATGACAATCTATGCCGGGTCCAGGGCCATAAAGCTCTGTTAAGCCTGTTATGTCAAACAGGTGTTCTGCACCGAGATGATCGAGTATTGCCCTTCTCATGGAGTCGCTACATCTCTCTGAGCCCTGAATAACTGTCTTTATGTTTATCTTGTCTGCCAACCCCCGCCTCTTTATCTCTTCTCCAAGGAGCAGGGCCATGCTGGAGGTGCAACAAATGCAAGTTGGCTTTAGATCCACAAGGAATTGACACTGTAGTTCCAGGTTGCCTGGGCCAACTGGAATGGCCATGGCCCCTACCCTTTCGCAACCTGCCTGAAATCCTGCGCCGGCCGTCCACAGACCGTAGCCTACAGCGATTTGTACCCTATCTTTGGGGCCTATTCCTGCCATTTGAAAGGCCCGTGCAAAGAATGTTGTCCAATCCTCAATATCCTTTTTGGTGTACGATAAGATTTTTCTTTTGCCAGTGGTGCCAGAAGATGAATGTATCCTAACCACCTTTTCTTCTGGGACGCTCAGGAGTGGAAAGGGATAGTCTTCCCTTAGATGTTTGGCCTCTGTAAAGGGCAGTTTGCCAAGATCCGCAAGGCTATTTATGTCTGAAGGCGTGACCCCTGCCCTTTCAAAGTGTTTTTTGTAGAATGGGCTATTGTGGTAAGCATGGTTGACTGTCCACTTGAGTCCTTCAAGCTGTATCTTTTCAAGTTCCTCTAAGTCTTTAATCTCGTTCATCTAAAGAACTCTCTTCCTTTCTTGATATGGAATTGAATCATGATAACCTAATCCTGCTCGTTATCAGCCTTGGAAATAAAAGTCAAGTTTCCTGCAGAAAGGGGTTTAGATGAAATTTCCCACCGTTGATGAGGCCATTGCATATTTGAACAAATTTCAATTTCATGGTTTTCGGCTTGGGCTGGAAAGGATCGATGCGGTTTTGGATGCCCTTGGCAACCCCCATGAAACCTATCCAACCATCCATGTTGCAGGCACGAATGGTAAGGGCTCTGTTTGTGCCGCCTTAAGCTCCATCCTCCAAGAGGCTGGCTATAAGGTTGGGTTTTACAGCTCTCCACACCTGGTGAAACTCAATGAGAGATTTCGGATAAATATGGAGCCTATTGATGATTCATTCTTAAAAGAGCTGTTGGAAGAAACTGCCTCTCTTAGCGAAAAAGGATATGAACTTAGCTATTTTGAATTTACTACTGCTATGGCCTTTTCATGTTTTGCAAAAAAAGGGGTTGATATCGCCATTATAGAGACCGGTCTTGGAGGGCGTCTGGATGCAACCAACGTTATAACGCCACTTATTTCCATCATAACAAATATCTCTTTAGAGCATCAGACCTATCTCGGAAACACTGTGGAAGAAATAGCCTTTGAAAAGGGAGGCATAATCAAAAAAGGCGTGCCTGTAGTGACTGGCAGGCTCGATGGCGGCCCATTGAAGGTTATTTCTAGGATTTGCCAAGAAAAAAAGGCCCCATTGCATCTATTTGGCAGGGATTTTGGCATAAAAAGGCATGGAGATTCTGCTCTATTTGACTTGTGGATGGATAACGCTACTATAAAGAATGTAAGGTTTGGCTTGATGGGCAAGGTCCAGATGGAAAATGGCGCTATTGCTGCCTTTGGATGCAGGCTTTTAGAGCGCTTGGGCCTATCGGTAAGCCAAAGTGATATAGTTAAGGGTCTTGCAAAGACTTACTGGCCAGGAAGAAGCGAACTTTTCAAGGGAAGTTGCTGGGTATTTATGGATGGTGCGCACAATCTGGCAGGCCTTGAAAGCCTTAGAAATTCCTTGCAGCAGCTTGAAACATTGCTCCCTGGTATAGGAAAAAAGAGCCTTCTTTGGGCGTGCTCAAATGAAGGAGGCGACAAGGACCCTGTAAAAATGCTTCAGACGATTGCCCCATTGTTCAAAGAGATAATTATTACAGAACCCCAGGGGCCAAGACTGCCTGTAACCATAGAGGAATGGGCAAATATGGATACACCAGATGGTGTCACTTTGGTCAAAGACTACAGAGAGGCCCTTGATGTTTCTCTT
>JAMOUE010000051.1 GCA_027068235.1 Deltaproteobacteria bacterium
TTTCGGGTAAAGGTGAGCTCACCTGATGAATGCATGATTTCAAAAACAAAGTTTAAAGGTCCTGAGTATAAATCCCCTGCGATTAAGATGAACCTATAGGTTCCCTATAAAACTATTCCTCACCCCTGTACCTTGCCAGATATTCGAGAAATCCATCAATCAGGCATATTGTACCCGCAAGCTTCCACCCGAGATATACCAGCAAAATCGACCCGATGATGATACATCCCATAAGGAAAGTTTATAAAAGAAAATGGGACAGCAGCAATCAATTGGAAGAATATTGAACTTGCGGGAATTTCGATTCTCCTCATCCAATTAGCCCAATTAAACTTCCTTCACCATCCCAAAACCCTGAGAATTCTTAGGTCCAAGGCCAGAATAAAGAGCCACTTTAAGCATGTCCGGCGAGGCTTTTATCTGAAATTCCCCGTGCCATGCCTTTATCAGAGTTTTTTTATAGATTACGAGCCTGTAATCCCTGAGACAATCGGCTTTAAGGGGCTGAATATCGAGATTCCCTTCATACTCCTCATTGTGCAGAATCTTATACTTCCGCCTTAGATTCTTCTCCAGCAAATCCACGAATTCCCATTCAGCAGGTGAAAAGTACATGGTTTTATTCTTTCCTTCGGAATCCCTGAAAGTCTGATACGCGGTGATAGGCGAAAGTGTTCTGACAGTAAGAGTATCGCTTCCGGGATGGAATTCCTGAATATTCACGGACGAGACATGGAATTCCCTTAATCGGGGTGGTGGATACTTGCGAAGCAGGGTATCGAAAATCGCGTGGATGACGAAGGAATAAGGGGAAGCAAGGTAAAACTTGACAGGAGAGCGGAATTTAATTTCCCGTCCCGTCACCTTCTCCGTCTCACCAAATAACTCCGAAAAGACGAACATTTTGAAACGCCTGTACTCCCCGAATCCCTCATCATGAATCTTCTGAGCTATATCCCCCAGAAGGCGATACACGAACGCCTGAAGAACTCCATTGTAATGAAAAGGCAAAGTGAGACTTCCCTTCCCTTCTAAAGTGATTTCCAGCCTCATCCAAGTAGAATTTTAATCTTTACTTTTCTTCAAACCATCCATAACCGGAACGGGTCTTTCCTCCTATTCCATAAGTAGTAAGCGCAAATCTAAGGAGTTTCTCTGCGATCTCAAGAATCTTATTCGATTTAGACTCATCAAGGGGATTCAATGGATGATATGCGATATTAAACTTAAACTTTGTGTTGGCCAAAGTGAGAAACACTATCGGATTCGGATTATACCAGTCAGCAGGAGGTTTTCTTTCTTTCTCTTTACTTCCATAATATTCTCCATAGTGCGGATTCATTATATCCAGCTCAAAATGCTCTTTCTTAAGATCGACAGGAAAGGCATCGAAGAAAATCACCTCACCCCGCTTCTTCTGACTGCCAAAGAGGGTTTCAAATAAAGCAAGGACATCAAGATTCGAATCACCTGTACACTGGACAACTTCAGGAACACCTTTATTGAAATCTAAACAGGCTTTTTCAAGATGTTCAAATAAATCATCGTCTATACGGTTTTTGTTCTTGTTATTATCTATGACTTCGAACGAACATTTGGACTTTTCTCCACCGGATTTTTTATCCCTCCCACTGGATAAACATTTATCCAGAGTTTCCAAAAGTTTCTCTTTATATTCATCTTCAGTCATATTGGAAGGTTTTCTGTTCTTCAAATTCACACCTTTGGACTCATATAAGTAATTATACATGGCAAGCAAGAGGACCTGTCTTGTAATTCCCTTCAAAGCTTCACCCGGAATATACGGAATTCCATACGTATGATGGAAAAGGAACCCATTTTCCACTGGCGACGGATACCCCATGCCAATTACTAGACGATAACCGACTTTTAGAGGTCCCAGTTCTTTCATGTTTGGTAATTTTGGAAGTTCCAGTTTAAAGCCCCGATTCAATTCCCACTTTCTCAGAATGGCACTCAAAAATTTCTTTTTATTTATGCTCTTTTCTCCAAAATCTTTTATCCATGCCTCATCTACTTCCCATCTATTAAGGCCCCATATTCCCCACTTATAGAATAACAAAGATAAGTTATCATAATTAGACTTCCCTTGATTAAAAATTCTATCAATCGCTTCCCTTACCCTCATCTTCGATCTCTCCTTCTGCTATACGCTTGAGCCACTGGGCTATACGAAGGGCTTCAGAAGTTATAGCTCTATACTCTGAAAATGAACTGTCAAGCAATTTTCCAATCAGTTTAGCATATTCACTTTTTCGTATAACATTACCCTTTTCATCATATTCATTAACCAAATAGCTCTTCACACTATTAACATTCGCATTTTCTATATTGACTTTTATTTCTTCAAGTTTCATATTTATGGTTTCCTTTAGATATCTCACTAATTGATAAAGAACAACCGCCTCATCGTTCAATATCTTTTCCTTATTCTTAAGTTCCACTTTGGATTTTGATCTCAGAAAAGCCAGAGTGGTAAGTAAACCATTCTGCATTATCATAGAAGGTAGTTTCCTGAGCTGATTTGCATAGTCCTTTTCGGATATTTTTTTAGACAATCGAGCATTCAAGGTCTTGAACTCCAATATACAATCAAATGCATACTTAGCTCTCATTTGCTCAAGCATTTTGAAGGACATTTTTCTCCTCCTGTTTCCCTCTATTTATCCTTACAAATCCCTTACCTGTTGTAATATCTCCACCCAGATGGAGGTGCGTTGGCAAAAGATCGGCATTATCAATCAAGTGTTTACCATCTTCACTTCTCGTCTCGAAAATAATTCCATACATGTAAGTTTCAGCAGGAAGATATTCCTCAGTCCAAAGAGCTCCCGGCTGAACTGTTCCAGTAGAGGGATTGATCTTTACATGGGTTTGAACTTCTGTATAATTCTGGACAAAGTCGTTAAAGGCATCATTATGTAGGATTATTAATCTTTCCTTTAATTTATCGACCAATTTTCCCGCTATACCCAAAGTTTCAAATGCTTTCCCTATCCAATCAACAAGTGCTGGCTCCATATCATTACCATTTATATTAAATGTAAATTCTTCTAAAACGACAACATTCAATTTTTCCACCTTATTTATTGAAGTCCCACTAACAAATGCTTTATCTTTATCAATTTTTATTTCGGGCATATTATTTAAATCCAGATCCTCGGCCAATCTTTCCAGAACCTGAGGACTTGTCACATAAGCGAAAATACCATTTAAGGATTTGACGGGAAATAGGAGAATCCTCAAATCGGAGAACGCAAGGCGCCCAGCTTGATTTTGACAACCGAAGTAGTCAACTATCTCTTGAGTTAATTCTTTAAGATTTATCCTCTTGTCATTGTATTTAACTTCTATTTCGGAGCATCTATCTTTATCACCACAGGAAGCCAAACACTCATCAAGAATTTCCATTATTTTTCCTTTGAGATTATCAGGAAAATCTTCCATTTTTCTCACAATCTCTCTTAACTTATACTCCCTCAAAGCTCCCTTCACCGCACTGCCCGGTATCATAGGAAATTTCGTATGCACCTCCCTCTGAATAGGAAGGTCTATATGTCCCAGTCCAGTTCCAACCCCCACATGCAGGGGTGTCAGAGCTTTTATGGAATAGTAAAGTCTCCTCATTTCAAAACCTCCTTTTTATTTTCCCTTACTTATTTTCCACAGAATTCCACTACCCCATCCTCTTAATATAAATTTATCATTCCATTCTTTCCCCCAACTTTCACCTTCCTCAATCGGAAAATCAGGTTGGTCTTTAATCTGTGAGTATATATTTAACTTTCCATTTTTCTTTGCTCTTAATATGAACACTGCGCCCGGCTTTAGCATCAAAACTGCCGGCTTTTTCTTTAGCTTATCTTTGGATTTCTCATTCTTATTATAATTAGAACTCGTATCTACACCACTTATCCATTCAGCCCCGTTAGAATAAATCCATTCAACCTGCATTTCTACCCTTTCTTCCCCATTACCTACATCACCAATTACTATAGAGTCACC
>JAMOUE010000052.1 GCA_027068235.1 Deltaproteobacteria bacterium
TGTTTGATCTTTTCAAGACATATCAAAATATCTTCGATCAAATTTATGTCTTTGCGATTAGACATAAAGAATATTTTTTTCAATATCTGATGAAACAGATTTTACACGAATGTTTTTCATACCCTCCTTAGTAAGCACATCGACTCTTCTACCTAAGAGATTTTCTATATATTCCACAAAATTAATAAACTTGAGACCTATTGGTCTAGTAAATTCAACAATAATATCAATATCACTATCCGGACCTTCTTCGTGCCGTACAACAGAGCCAAAAATCCCTATCCTTTTTACATTAAATTCCTCGGAAAGAAAGGGATAACTTTCTTTAATTTTCTTTATAATTTCAGCACGATAACCCATAATCAATATTTTTATAAACGGCTAACCTCTAATTTAACCGTCTCTATTTGCTCCTTAGACTCCACACTTATCACCTTATAATCATCTGCTTCTATAGACTTTTTTACTAGATTGGCAAGTACCTTTTTAGGGCCTGTTTCAATAAAAATACGAACGCCATCCCTATACATATTGTTTACAATCTCATACCAACGAACGGGCTTACACATCTGTTCTGACATAAGCTCAACGAGCCTATGAGGATCTGTTTCAGATGTCCCACTTACATTACTATAGAAAGGACTGGATGGCGTTTTGAACTTCATCTCATTAAGTAAATTGGAAAAATCATTGGCCGCATCTTTCATCAAAGGGCTATGATACGCACCAGAAACCTTTAGCATCACGGCACGTTTACCCAAATCTTTTACTTTTGCACACAACGCCTCAACAAGATTTTTCTCTCCTGTAACTACAATCTGTTCCTTGGAGTTATGATTGGCCATGGCCAAAATTCCAGGCGTCTGCGATAACACGTCATCTATTAAATTTTGCAAAGAGTCTTTACCTAATCCAATAATAGCAGCCATAGCCCCTGGTCTTTTGTTAGCAGCATCCTCCATAACCCGCCCTCGCTCCCTGACAAGCTTCATACAGTTTTTATAGTCTAGGGCACCGCAGGCCCAAAGAGCAGGGTATTCTCCAAGGCTATGTCCTGCCACTACGTGAGGCGTTATCCCTTCTTCCATCAAGGCCTTTGCACAAATTATATCTACAGCAGTAAGACATGGCTGTAAGTTCATGGTTCTGGTGAGATCGTTTAAGGGGCCATTAAGACATAAATCTTTTATTGGAATACCGGTAACTTCCTCAGCCTCTTGAAACATTGAACTGGCAAAATCATATGCCTTTAAAAGATCGCTCCCCATACCTACATATTGCGACCCCTGACCTGGAAATAAAAAGGCCACCTTTGACATTACTCTTCAACCTCCAAAACGTCCTCATCCTCTTCATCAAGTATCTCTTCATCCTTGATTTTGAGCTCTTCCACATAACGCTCATAATCTTCCGGACTCATGAGGTCATCAAGTTCTTCTGGCTGCACCACTTCCAGCACCATTATCCATCCGTCATCGTAAGGGTCTTCATTAATAGCATCAGGTGCATCGAGTAATATCTCATTTACAGACAACACACTGCCAGAGATGGGACACAGTAACTCTGTAACCTCTCCTACCGCATTCTCAACTGTTGCAAAAACATCTGTCTCTACAAACTCATCTCCAGGGCTAGGCAAATCAATAGAGCTGATCATGCCTATCCGCTCTTGGCCATAATCAGTTATACCTACGACAGCCTTGTCATTATCATCATTCGGCTTAACCCACATATGATCCTCTGTATAGAGGAGGTCCTCTAGGATGATCATTGCTTCCTCCTGGTTGGTAATAAGTTAGCCACCAATGGATGACATTTGTCTATCACACGATGGCACATCACTCTTTTTAGTTAGATATCTGGCTGGTTTCTTCAATATAATATCTGATAAAAAATCTGACAGTTCACTATCAGATATTCCCTTACGCATCATATCTCTTAATCCAAACTCAAGATCAGAAAAAAGACACAAGCGTACCCTTCCGTCTGCCGTCACCCTAAGGCGATTACAAGTAGAACAGAACCTATGACTCAAAGGACTTATAAAGCCTACTCGCCCACTTCCACCTTCGATTTGATACATCTCGGCAGGTCCTGCATCTTTGTTCCTTGCTATTGATATAAGCTTGCCAAACTCTTTTTCGATTAAAGTCTTGGCCTGGTCTGAGGAAAGAAAATACTCTTTTCCCCATTTAGAATGTCTACCAATGGGCATAAACTCTATAAATCTCACATCTAGTGGGTACCGTTTTGCAAGCCTTGCAAAATCTACTATTTCATCGTCATTTTTCCCCTGCATCATTACAAAGTTGATCTTTATAGGGGAAAAGCCCAAATCCAGACTCTTTATTATGCCCTGCCAAACCTGATTAAATGCATCACGACCAGTAATCGCATGAAATCTGTCAGAACGCAATGTATCTAAGCTGATATTCAAATGCCGAAGGCCTGCTTGGAACAGCTCTGGAGCCAAGGCATCTAACAGCACCCCGTTTGTTGTAAGGCAGATTTCTTCTATACCATCAAGGTCATTTACGTCAGCAACTAACTTGACGACATCCTTGCGTACAAGAGGCTCTCCACCAGTAAAGCGTATTTTTCTCACACCCATACGTGCAAGCACCCTTGTCAACTGCACAATCTCTTCAAAACGAAGTATCTTCTCAGGTGACATCCAGTTGAAATCTGCCTGGGGCATACAGTAAAAACATCGCAAGTTGCACCTATCTGTAATGGACAGACGAAGATATGTTATGTAGCGTCCAAAGGAGTCTTTAAGTTTTCTGAAGTTATGCCTCATTGAGCTTCATGTGACGTATCTTGTATTGTGATACGTTTGATAGTTGCTCCCACCTTGGCAAGCTTTTGATCCATCCTTTCATAACCCCTATCCAGATGGTGAAGTCCTTGCACCAATGTTGTCCCCTTGGCAGCAAGACCAGCAAGAACTAGACACGCACTCGCTCTAAGATCCGTAGCCATTACCGGGGCGCCATAAAGATGCTTTACTCCCCTTACAATGGCGCTACGCCCTTCCACCCGTATATCTGCTCCCAACCTCTTGAGCTCTGCAACATGCATAAACCTATTTTCAAAAATAGTTTCAGTTATCACACTAAGCCGCCCTGCAGTAGCCATAAGAACCATTATCTGGGCCTGAAGATCTGTTGGGAAACCGGGATAGGGCTGGGTTTTTACGTCAATACTGTTAAGCCGTCCCCTTTTCTTGACCTTAATCTTATCAGTATCCACGATCTTTAGTTTGAGACCTGCAGCCTTTAGCTTCAAAATAACGGTATCAAGGTGCTCAGGCACACAGTTTTCGATTACCAACTCTCCACCTGCGGCCCCAGCTGCCATCAGATAGGTTCCTGCCTCTATTCTGTCGGGTATTATGGTACAGGATACCGGCCTCAAATGGCGACTACCATGTATGGTTATGGTGTCTGTTCCAAGACCTTGTATATCTGCCCCCATATCAATCAACATCTCTCCAAGGGCAACGACTTCTGGCTCCTTGGCAGCATTTTCAAGCACCGTCTTCCCTTTTGCAAGACAAGCTGCCATCATAAGATTTTCTGTACCAGTTACAGAGGGAATGTCAAAATAGATCTGGGCCCCTTTTAGCCTCCTTGCCCTGGCCTCTACAAAACCTTCTCTTATTTCAAGTTTGGCTCCCATGAGTTCCAATCCTTTTAGATGGAAATCAATGGGCCTTGCTCCAATAGCACATCCGCCTGGCAAAGAGACCCTTGCCCGGCCAAGTCGAGCAACTAGAGGCCCTAAGACCAAAACAGAGGCCCTCATGCGCCTTACCAAATCGTAAGGGGCCTCATAACTACTTAACCTTGTTGAGTCAACTAATAAGGCACCATCCGTACGGGGCTTGGCCTCAACTCCAAGTTCCTTTAAGAGTTCAAGAAATATCCTTACATCTTCAAGGTCAGGAATTTCTGAAAGAGCGAATCCGCCTTCTGCTAAAAGCGTGGCAGAAAGGATGGGAAGTG
>JAMOUE010000053.1 GCA_027068235.1 Deltaproteobacteria bacterium
AAAACTCATATAGAAAATCATGAACACAAAAGGATATTTACCGGACATCCTTGGCATACTTATGTAAAGATATCAGATGGATGCTCAAATAGATGTACCTACTGCCTTATTCCAAAGATACGAGGTCCTCTAAGATGTAGAAAACCTACATCAATTATTGATGAAATAAACCTTGCCGTTGAGAATGGAGCTATTGAAGTAACATTGGTGGCACAGGACCTTACAAGTTATCGTGTGGAAGACTTTGATCTTGTAAAACTCATAGAAAAGATACTTGCTGAAACAGCCGTGTCATGGTTGAGACTCATGTATCTATATCCAGATGGCATATCAAAGCCGCTTCTCGAGTTAATTGCAAAAGAATCCAGGATTTGCAACTATCTGGACGTCCCCATACAACACGCCAGTGACAAAATCCTCAAGAGGATGGGGCGAAAAAATTCATTGTCGCAACTTGAAAAAACAATGGAAACAATAAGGAAATATCTTCCAGAGGCATCTCTTAGAACTACTGTAATGGTAGGGTTTCCAGGTGAAGAAGAGGGAGATTTTAATATATTAAAAGAATTTATAAAAAAATGGCGATTTCATCACCTTGGTTGTTTTGTCTATAGTGATGAAGAAGATGCTCCATCCAGATTGCTTAAAAACAAAGTTCCAGAAGAATTGGCTGAAGAAAGAAAAAGTATCATCCTTGAGATGCAAAAAGATATATCACTTTCCATAAATAGATCCTTTATTGGCAAAGAACTTGATGTCCTGGTTGACGGTTACTGTGAGGAATCTGAGTTACTTCTTTGTTCAAGGAATATGTTCCAGGCCCCTGAAATAGATGGAACAACTTATATCACAAAGGGATTTTCAAAGGCAGGGGCCTTGGAGACAGTCAAGATAACCGATGCCTTTGAATATGATCTTGTTGGTGAGATAGTACCTAAAAAATCTTAAACCTTTCCCTCGCTTACAAGACGAGCAAAGTGTTCAAAGCTGCGATCCCAAGTTTTTTCAGCCTCATCAGGAAAACAGCAGCCAGGAAGTTGACGCATCTTCAAATGATATTTGAGACATTCACAGCATATACCCTTTCTCGGACAAGGTTCATACGTACAATTACACCTTTTAAGATTCTTTTCCTTTTGACATTGCATTTGTCAAACGCCTCCCAACTTTTTAGCTAAGCTAGATATCAAGCTCTTGAACTTCCAGGGCATGGGTTTGGATAAACTGTCTTCTAGGTTCTATCTTTTCTCCCATAAGGGTTGTAAATAGATTTTCTGCTTCATCTGCATCCTTAATGGAGACCTTTAACATGGTCCTTTTTTCAGGATTCATAGTTGTTTCCCAAAGTTGATCGGGGTTCATTTCACCAAGACCTTTGTATCTCTGGATGTTCAAACCCTTTCTTCCTTCCTGACGGAAGAATTCAATAAGTTCATGAAAATCTTTGCACGTCTGAATTAGCTTGTCATCTTTATATATTTCTATCTCTCTTCCAAAGACGTGGCTGACTTTTGAATAAAGTTTTAATACCCTTTTAAATTCTGGGCTTCTAAGGAATTCTGGCGATATTTCCATGTTTAAGTAGGCTAGTCCCTTTGCTGCAACATTGAACTTATAGCCAGAAATCTCAGATTCTAAAGGTCTGACAGGACCAACCAAAAAGCCTTTTTCTTTAAGATACTCTGCCAAATTACGGGCATTTTCTTCATTTGCCAAAAAATCCTTATCTTCTATTCCAAACTCAAGTATTGCATGGCAAAGATCCTTCCAACAGCCCTTTATATTTAGTTCTTCAACAGCCTTATTAAATTCTGAGATTTGATTTAGAAGGTTTTTGAGTTTATCTCCATGAAAGGTGCTATCCCAACCCTTTGGTCTCAATTTTATAGATTTGGTAGCCCTTTCAAAAAGAAATTGATCCATCTCATTTTCATCTTTAAGGTAAAGTTCCTTGTTTTTTCCAAAGGCTACTCTGAAAAGAGGTGGTTGAGCTATGTATAGATGTCCATTTTCTATAAGTTGTAACATCTGCCTGTAAAAAAAGGTGAGAAGCAACGTTCTTATATGGGCTCCATCAACGTCAGCATCTGTCATTATAATGATCTTGTGATATCTAAGTTTTGAAGGATCAAAATCATCTATCCCTATTCCAGTTCCAAGGGCTGCAATAAGATTCTTTATTTCCTCACTGGCAAGCATCTTGTCATAGCGCGCTTTTTCAACATTCATAATCTTGCCTCTAAGAGGAAGAATAGCCTGAAAGGCACGATCTCTTCCTTGTTTAGCGCTTCCCCCAGCAGAATCACCCTCTACAATGAATATTTCTCTCCTTTCTGGATCTTTTTCCTGACATTCTGCAAGTTTGCCAGCCATCATTATCTCTTGAGACTGTCCCTTTTTTCTGGTCAGTTCTTTTGCGCGTTTTGCAGCTTCTCTTGCCCGTGCCGCATCCACTGCCTTTGTCAATATCTTCTTTGCAACTTTTGGATTTTCCTCAAGATATGTAGATAGTTGATCTTGAACTATAGATGCGACAATAAATTGGACTTCACTGTTTCCAAGTTTGGTCTTTGTTTGTCCTTCAAACTGTGGATTTGGAACCCTTGTTGATATGACACAAGTAAGTCCTTCTCTTACATCGTCTCCTGAAAGTCGCTCTTTGAGTTTTTTGGGAATGATGTCTTCACTGGCATATTTGTTAATACATTTTGTAAGGGCCTGACGAAAGCCAGTTACATGGGTTCCACCTTCTTTTGTTCTTATGTTGTTTACGTAGCTAAGGATCCTTTCTGTGTATCCTGTGTTGTATTGAAATGCTACTTCGACTTGGACATCATTTTTTTCACCTGAAATGTATATAGGTTCTTTGTGGATAACCTCTTTGTTTTTGTTTAGGTACTCAACAAATTCTATTATTCCGCCTTTAAAATGAAATACATTTTCCTTACCTGTATTTTCATCCGAAATCTTTATGGTGATGTTTGGATTTAAAAAAGCCAGTTCTCTCATTCTAGAAACGAGTATTTCATAGTCAAACTGGCAAGTCTCCTTAAAAATTTCAGGATCGGGCTTGAACCTTATCTTTGTTCCAGTCTTATCTGTCTCTCCTTTTATTTGGAGAGGTCCAGTTGGTTCTCCTTTTCTGTATGATTGATAATAGATCTTGTTGTTTCTATAGACCTCTACCTCTAGATATTCTGAAAGGGCATTAACTACAGATATTCCAACTCCATGAAGCCCGCCTGAGACCTTATATGTCTGGTGATCAAATTTTCCACCTGCATGAAGCCTTGTCATTACGAGTTCAAGGGCGGATATACCTTCAGTTGGATGAATATCTACAGGAATACCTCTACCATTGTCTATTACTGTTACGCTTCCATCTTCATGAAGGATAACTTCTATCTTGGTACAATATCCTGCTAGGGCCTCGTCAATACTGTTATCAACGACTTCATATACAAGATGGTGAAGACCTTCAGAACTTGTATTTCCAATGTACATTGCAGGACGTTTACGTACAGCAGAAAGGCCTGAAAGTACCTTAATTTGTTCGGCACTATACTTTGTCGTTTCGCTCATAATTGATGGAAGTGTCTCCTTTTTAATTTTAAATTACTCGTCTTCTAGGCTCATTGGCATGATTAAGGCTGTAAAGCCTTTATCTTCTTCACCTTCAACAACGACTGGGGAATCTTCGTCGTTGAAAGCCATCTCTATAACATCAGATTTCATGACCTGAAGAACCTCTATAAGATACCTTGCATTTATCGCCAATTCAAAGGGTTCTCCATTGTACGATACTTCAATATTTTCTTCTGCCTGACCTATTTTTTTATCTAGGGATTCCATTTTCATGGTATTTGGGAATATGGATATCTTGATTCCCTTAAAAGATGGATCTTGGATGACAATGGATATCCTTTTTAGGGCTGATAATACAGTTTTTCTGTTAAAGAAAAACGATCTATTTTTCTCTTCTGGAATAATTTCGTTATAATTAGGAAAAGAGCCTTCAATCAATCGAATAATCATTTGGTCAACATCTGTTTTTACATAAAGAAATTTATCATCAGCTGTTAACATGATTTCATCGTTTATCTCTGCAAGTTTTTTTAACTCATTTGCTCCTTTCCTAAGGATTATTACACTAAATTTATCGTCACTATCAAAAGATTGATCTATAGTGCTTTCTGCAAGATTGAGTCTGTGTCCATCAGAGCTTACCATTCTAACGATTGTTTTAGATTGATCTTCAGCTTTATGGATTTCCAAAAGGATACCTGAAAGGGCGTATTTTCTATCATCATAGGAAACAGAGAATATAGTCTTATCGATAAGATCTTTTAAGACATTTCCTGGAATAGATATTAGATTTTCTTGGGGTACGTCTCGAAATTTTGGAAATTCGTCTGGCGCAAGTCCAGCTATAGTATATTCTGCTTTTTGACCAACAGGTATCTTTAACCAGTAATTTTCTTGTTCTTCTAAGGTGATTGAAGGTTCTGAGATCTCTTTTACAATTTCATAAAGTTTTCTTGCATTGATTGTGAGGCTTCCTTCTTCTTTTATTTCTGCAGGAATTACTGTTCTAAAGGATATTTCAAGATCTGTAGCTTCAATTACTAAATGACCATCCTTTGAGTAAATCAATACGTTATTTATGATGGTCATTATTGTCTTTTTATCTACAATTGGCAGGGCCTTAGAAAGAGCTGAAATCAAATTTTTCTTTTCTGCAATGATCTTTAACATTATTCTTCCTCTAATTCTTAAAAAATAAGATTAATTATAAGGCTGTTTGAAATATTGAAAAACTGATTATGGTCATGAAAATATAACAAAAATTTTCATATTGTAACCTTTAAAAGGTATAAAGTTATCACAAGTTTTAACAGCCAAAAAAATTTTCTAATTTTTAAAAAAGTTTTTAACTTTTATTTCAAAAATGCCGATAAAAAATGGTTGAACAATTTCAGTACCTAAAGGAACTCTTAATAGAGAAAATAAAAAGAGAAGGCCCAATTTCTTTTAAAGATTTCATGGAGATATGTCTTTATGAAGAAAAATTTGGCTATTATTCACAAGATCAAATCCCCATAGGTAAAGAAGGAGACTTTGTTACTGCTCCTCATACAAGCAAGTTGTTTGGCTACCTGTTATCTGTGCAGATAAAAGAATGTTTTGAACTCATAAATAATGAGGCCATTTTTAAAATATGCGAATTTGGAGCAGGAACCGGTATATTAGCAAGGGATATCCTGGAATTTTTTAAAAGATTTCACCCAGATATATATAAAAAGCTTGAATATATAATAGTTGAACCAATTCAAAATAGAAGAAAAGTACTTTTTGAAAATTTCATAGATCATCAGGATCATCTAAAAGTAGTTGAAGATTTTATCCATCTCAATGGTTTTAAAGGAGTTCTGGTTGCAAATGAACTTTTCGACGCCTTTCCTGTCCATCTGATAGAAAAAGAAGATGAAGACTTTTTTGAGATATACGTTGATATTGATGATAAAGGCGATCTGCACGAGATTAGAAAACAAGTTACAAATGATGAGTTAATTCAATATATTGACACTTATTTAAAGGATCTTCCAAAGAATTACCGTACAGAAGTGAATCTGTATATGAAAAAATGGATAGAAGATCTATCCAGAATATTTTTAAAGGGATTTTGTTTAATCATTGACTATGGTTATTCGAGAAAGGAGTATTTTGCTGATTATAGGAATAGAGGCACCCTTTTAGGATATAGCAGACAAATGGTAACAGAAGAATTTTTTGCCTTTCCAGGCATGGTTGATATGACTTCACACGTGAATTTTTCCGATGCAAAGATGTGGTTTGAACAATATGGATTTGTTTGCGAAGGATTTTGTCCTCAGTGGGCCTTTCTAGGTGGACTTGACATTGATGTGACTATTGAAAAGGCTTTTGGGAAGTTAGAGCCTTTTTCTCCAGTGCTTGCAGGTGTAAAATCCCTTATCTTTCCACATGGAATGGGAGAAAGTCACAAGGTTATGGTAGTTTCAAAAGATATAGAACCTCGGCCAGAGCTAAAAGGTTTCAAAATGAAGAATGATATTGAAAGGCTAACTTAAATGGATCTATCAAAGAGGGGGCTTGTGATATTTGATTGTGACGGTGTGCTTTTTAACTCCCTTGAGGCAAATAGGGCCTTTTACAACGAAATAGCAACAAGGGCTGGCCGAGGCCCTTTGAATGAGGATGAAATGGCCTTTTGTCATATGCATACCGCATTAGATTCCATAAACTATCTATTTAAGGACTATCCAGAACTTATAGATAAGGCCTTTGAGGTTTACGATGGCCTCGATTATTCAGACTTTCTGCCATACATGACAATGGAACCAGGGATGAAAGAAACTGTAAACTTTTTGAGAAAAAATAACAAATTAACAGCTATTTCAACAAACAGAAGTACAACAATGCCAAAATTAATTGAGCTCTATGGATTAGATGAATTGTTCCATGAAATAGTTTGTGCCCTTGATGTCAAAAGACCAAAACCTGATCCAGAGGGGATAGAGCTTATATTTGATAGGCTTGGTTGTACGTCAAAAGATGCAGTATATGTTGGAGATTCAAAGGTTGATGAGGATACTGCCAAGGCTGTTTGCATTCCACTAATAGCTTATAAGAATAAGGAACTCGATACACCTTTTCATGCTGAAAGTTTTAAAGATATAGAAAGACTTCTCCTTTAAAATAGGAAATTGACAAAAATGAAGGAATTATTTGGGAGCCATTTGTATCTATTACCTGTTTTTGCATATCTTTTGGGTTCAGTGCCTTTTGGCCTGATATTTTCAAAGGTAAAGGGGATTGATCCAAGACAACATGGAAGCGGAAACATAGGTGCTACAAATATTGCAAGGGTCCTTGGCAAAGGATGGGGTATTGCCACATTACTTTGTGATACTCTAAAGGGATTTTTACCTGTCTTTCTTGCAATAAAGACCGATCAAACCTCTTTTATCATAGCCCTTACTGGATTAGCAGCAGTTACAGGTCATTGTTATTCAATATTTTTGTCTTTTAAGGGAGGTAAAGGGGTTGCAACGGCCCTTGGTGTCTTTCTCGCCATCTGTCCATTGGCTGTAGGTATAGCTGGAATAGTATTTGGTTTAGCGGTTTACTATACAAAATATGTCTCAGTGGGCTCTCTTGCAGCAGTTGCGTCCATGCCTCTTCTTATATATTTCTTCAAGGGAGATTCCTTTCTAGAGGCTATGTCGTGGACCATATGTTTTATGATATGGATAAGGCACAAGGATAATATTTCACGTCTTAAAAAGGGTGAGGAGAAACGTATCAGTTTTGGATCCCGAGAGACTTGATCTTTCTGTAAAGATGTCTTCTTTCAATGCCTATAGATTCGGCAGTCCTTTTTATGTTTCCACCAAATTCAGCAAGTTTTCTTTCAAGGTATGTCTTTTCAAATATTGATCTTGCAGTTTTAAAATCAGGGCATGAAAAGCAGGCAGCTCCTGTGTCATCAACAATATCTATTTCTGCCTTATCGCTTTCTGATAAGAACTGTTTGGGCAGGTCTTTTTTGGTTATGACGTTATCTCTTGAAAGTATCACCAGTCGTTCTATAAGATTTCTCAATTCCCTTATGTTTCCAGGCCAGTCGTAATTGAGCAGCGCCTTTACAGCGTCTTTCTCCATTTTTATGGAACCTTTTGAAAACTCTTGTAGAAATTCATCTACAAGAAGGGGAATGTCTTCCTTTCGTTCTCTAAGTGGAGGGACTTCTATTGGAATGACATTTAATCTGAAATATAGGTCTTCCCTGAAATTTCCTTTTTTTATTTCTTCTTCGAGATTCTTGTTGGTTGCAGCAATTATCCTGACATCAACAGATATTGTCTTTGATCCGCCAACCCTTTCAAATTTTTGCTCTTGAATGATTCTTAGTATCTTGGCCTGGGTTTTTAATGCCATATCCCCAATCTCATCCAGAAAGAGGGTCCCACCGTTTGCAAGGTCAAATTTTCCTCTTTTCATTGAAACAGCACCAGTGAAGGCACCTTTTTCGTGGCCAAACAATTCACTTTCAATAAGTTCATCAGGGATTGCAGCGCAGTTCACCTCAACCATTGGCTTGTGGCTTCTTTTGCTGAGCTTATGAATGGTCTGTGCCACAATCTCCTTTCCAGTTCCGTTTTCTCCTTGAATAAGTATCCAGGCATCTGTTGGGGCTACAATCCGTATCTGTTCTTTTAGCTGTTTTATCTTTTCACTTTTACCGGTAATCCTTACTGGTTTGGCATTCTTTTCCTTGAGAAGCCTGTTTTCTTCTTGAAGGTCCTTGAACTTAAGGGCATTCTCTATTGATATTAGAAGTGGTTCTATAGAGAGTGGTTTTTCTATAAAGTCGTGCGCTCCAAGTTTTGTGGCCTTTACAGCCGTTTCTATGGTTCCATGGCCTGACATTATTATTACAGGTAAAAAGGGCCACGATTTCTTAATCTTTTTTAACACCTCTATTCCATCGAGATCCGGCATCCATATATCAAGGAGTACAAGGTCAACAACTTCACCCGACTCCAGAAGCTCAAGGCATCTCTTACCACCATCAGCACTTTTTACCTTGTAGCCTTCGTCAATAAGTATGTCTCCGACGGAATCGAGGATTGATTTTTCGTCGTCAACTATCAATATGGTCTTTTTTGTCATTTTGAAGAAATAGAAGATGGTTTGTCTTTGGAATCTATATTGAATCTAATATAGAATATCACTCCAGCAGGTTTATTCAACTCTATTTCTATAGATGCGTCATGGGCATCTATAATGGATTTTACTATTGCTAGTCCAAGGCCTGTTCCTCCCTTTTTTCTAGAAAAGTAGGGATCAAAGACCTTTGGAATATCTTTTATAGAGATTCCTTTTCCATCATCAGCTATTGATATTACCGCCTTTGCTCCTTCTACGTAACATCTAATTAGGACATTTGACGCATTTCCAGCAGATATGGAGTTGTCTATTATGTTTATAAAGACCCTCTTTATCTGTTCTGAATCCATCATCAACTTGGGAAAATCTTCAGATATTTCTGATCTTACACTTATAAGAGGCCGGTATATCTCGACTATTTCTTTTACTATAGGCTCTATGCCATCTTTTTTAAGAACAGGCGCTGGCATCCTTGCAAATCTTGAAAATTCATTTACCAACTTTTTGAGTTCGTCTGTCTGGCTTATTATGGTTTCAGTACACCTGTTGAATATTTCCAATTCTTCATCTTGAAATTTACTGCCAAATTTTCTTTTAAGCCGTTGAGCTGAAAGCTGAATAGGAGTTAAGGGATTTTTTATTTCATGGGCTATCCTTCTTGCAACCTCTCTCCAAGCGGCAAGTCTTTGAATCTTTTCCAGCTCTGTCAGGTCGTCAAAGACAATAAGTACGCCGGAAACCCGATTGTTTTTATCTTTTAGAAGGGAAAAACTTATGATTAAAGACTTTGAGACTCCACCGACATTTATGCGAAAGGACCTCTTCAAGCTGCTTCTACCAGAAGACACCAACTCTTGGGGTACCCTTTCAAGTTCTGAAAAGTCTTCTCCCTGTATAAGTTCCCGATAGTCTTTTCCTATGAGAGAAGGGGCTTCCTTCTGAAGGATTTGGCAGGCAGACTTATTGATGGTAGTTATCTTTCCCCTTGGATCAAGGCTTATGACACCAGCAGTGACATTCTCAAGCAGCATTTCAATGTATGCCTTTCTATGTTCAAGTTCGGAATAGCTTTTCAATAGGCGCCTTGATGCCTCTTCAGCCTTTCTCCTTGCCTCCTTAAGATCCTTTGTCATGGTATTAAATGCCTGAACAAGTCCGCTTAACTCATCCCTTCCCCGTGTCTCTAATCTGAAGTTAAGATCTCCCTGGGCTATCCTATGGGTTGCGTCTGCAAGCATCATGACAGGTTCTGTAATACTTTTTGCAAGCTTGAGGGCAAACCAGATCGAAACGAAAATTATTAATAACGTTATGAGAAAAAGGGTGGACAAAAGGCTTGTCTTGAGTGGTGTTTGAAAGACCCTAAGCTGCTTGTACTCCTCAAAGCCCTGTTTTACAGCCTCAAGCTGGGTCATTATGTCTTGGCCAATTATCCTGCCAACAACTATATATCCTATTGTAAGGGCATTTTGAGTGGTTATTGGGGTTGCAACTGAAATAAGAGTGCCAGAGGCAAGGTTTATCGAGGTTACAAGAGGTTGTCTCTTTGATGAAAGGTTTTTTAGCTGTTCCTTGTCTATTTGAGGAACATCTTCAGTTATTGGAAGCCATGTCTTTTGCCATATACTGTTACCATTGTTATCAAGTATACATACATAGCTTATTGGCAGCTTTCTGATACATGCTGTAGCCGGATCTCCAATGGCTGCAGGACTGAATATGTCATTTATGCACTTTTGATCCAGATAGCCTGTGGAACTGTTGCTACATCGAAGGACTATTTGTCTGGAAATCAACTCTTCCAGGTTTCTTAGTTGATTGACCTGGTCCTTATAGTAACTTCTTCCTATGGAGATGGCTTGTTCAAGGCTTCTTTCTATCTTTATGTCAAACCAGTATGCCAAGCTCGTCTGCAGGAATTGAAAAGATATGAAGAATAAAAGGATGGTTGGAAGAAGTGATACCAATACAAAGGCAACAGTGAGTTTTGTCTTGAGTTTGGCACCAAGTAGATGTGCCTTTTCCTCAAAAAGGAGCTTTACAAGATTCCTTATTACCAGAAAACTTAAGACCAGAATGAGTAACAGATTGATGTTGATTACAGCAAAAATGAGAACATTACTGTATTTTGGTAAAGGTCTTATAAAGGCTACAAGTTTATATTCTATTATCGCAAATATAATTAGGAGTATTACAATAACTACAGCGAGTAGTCTTTCTTTACCCTTTTTTTCCTTAAAAAGAGAATTCAAACTCATATGTTTTGGATGAGAAACCAAAGGAGGAAAAGATTTTTACAAGTCTGGAAAACGGCATGGAGGACTCGCCCTTTTCAGAACGTGCCTTTATCTCAATGGTGTATTTTTTACCTTTTTCAAGTTTATCAAGGGAAATCAAAGGGATTTTTTCAACGGAAAATAGAAATTTTTTTGTATTTTCAAGCTGGTCCAATGAAACAAGCCTTGTAGAGGGATAGTCAAAGTAGATGAAAAATCTGTTTTTCAGGTTGTCAAACCTGACAACACGCCTAAGTTCTAAAGATTTTAGCTCATCATTCCATAGAAAACCCTTTTTCTTCAAGACTATAGTAAATATGTATCTGACAGGAACTCCACTTCGTATGAGTTCTTCCATGGAAGCGTTCATTCCGTTCAATAATTTGAAGGAAACAAACAGTTTTCCATGATTTATGGTAAGGGAGACATTGGATATTTGAGGTTCTTGTTTATCCTTGGCTAAAGAGGGAGTAAGCAGAGAAAAAAAAAGTGCAGGCAAATAAAAGAACACAAAAGATATCCCAAAAAGCGCCTGCGGCCTTTTTTATATGTCATATCGGGATAAAAAGGTTTCAAAATCTATCCTTTTCTTAAAAACTATTTTTTTCTTTCAAGAACATACAATGCCAAGATCTTCATATTTGTCTTGATCATGGAGTCAGGGAATACGTCTAGGCTTTCACAGGCCAGATCAACAAGGTTTTTTGCCTTTTTTATTGTGTATTGAATGCCCCCTGTCTCTAAGAGCAACTCCCTGGCCCAGTTAAAGTCAGATGTGGAGGCATATCCCTGGCACAGCATGTTCATCAACTTGTCTCTTTTCTTTTTAGAAGCCCTTTCAAGTGCCACAACGATTGGAAGGGTCAACTTTCCCTCTGCCAAATCCGTACCAACGGCCTTTCCAAACTCGTTGGAATCTCCTGTATAATCTAGTACATCGTCAACCATCTGAAAGGCCTGTCCTATGTAAAGTCCATAGTTGCTGAGGGCCTCTATTTCATCAAGGCTGCCGCCAGCCATGATGGCACCTATTCTACAAGATGTTGATATAAGGGCTGCGGTCTTTCTGTATATAACGTCAAGGTATGTCTTTTCGTCAAAACTAGGTACCTTGGCGTGGAGAAGCTGGATTATCTCTCCTTCAGACATGAGGGCCACAGTCTTTGATATGGCCCTAGCAATACGTATATCCTCAAACCTTGTGGCAAGCTCTATTGCTCTGGCGTAAAGAAAATCACCTACAAGGACGGCTGCGCTGTTTCCCCAGATCTTGTAGGCAGGTGTTTTTCCCCGTCTCATCTCTCCTGCATCAACCACATCATCGTGTAGCAGACTGGCAGCATGCAGATACTCTGGAACGGCAGACAGATCATAGATGTCGTCTGCGTTGTAATTGCAAAGTTTAGCCGAACAGACGGTAAGCAATGGTCTGAGCCGTTTTCCACCTGCAAAGATTATGTGGCTGCTGATCTGGTTGACAAAGGAGATGTGCGAGGCAAAATGTCTCTTTAAGGTGGTTTCTATTTTGACAAAATCAGGCTGAAAAAAGTCCATTACCTCTTTCATGGACCTTTTCGAACCCGTTATTTCACTGAGAGTCAAGGTCAATCCGCAGCTCCACTAAATAAATTTTCTACGAAATAACACAAAAAGCAGGGATAGTACAATATCCAGTCCAAAAAATTTTAATGAACAAAGACATGATTTTCCCATAAGACTCTTTTAATATCATAAGATGAAACATAAAAAAACGTTTTTTCACAACTCTTTCTATTTTTGAGGTAGATATGCAAGGCTCTTCCAAGAACATGACACCCATGTTGAAACAG
Organism: Deltaproteobacteria bacterium; assembly: GCA_027068235.1. Taxonomy (GTDB): domain Bacteria; phylum Desulfobacterota; class Dissulfuribacteria; order Dissulfuribacterales; family QOAL01; genus JAADCZ01. Next base: position 12,818 of record JAMOUE010000053.1, read on the forward strand.
TATCTGGAGATCAAGAATAGGTATTCAGATTGTATCCTGTTTTACAGGATGGGCGATTTTTATGAGATGTTCTTTGAAGACGCAGTAATCGCTTCAAAAATCCTCCAGATAACCCTCACATCCAGAGATAAGAATAAGGAAAATCCCATTCCAATGTGTGGAATCCCTTTTCATGCAGCAGAAAGTTATATAGCAAAGCTTGTTGGCGCAGGAAAAAGGGTGGCAATATGTGAGCAGGTTGAAGATCCCAAAAAGGCCAAGGGCATTGTTAAAAGGGAGGTCATAAGGGTTGTAACTCCAGGACTTCTCACCATAGATGGAGGGCTATCATCTAAGGAGAATAACTTTATTTCATCCCTTTGTGTAGATGATAAAAAGGGTCGGTTCGCTGTGGCAAGCCTTGACATCACCACTGGAGAGTTCAAGGTGACAAGTACCCGCAAGAGTGATGCCGCTCTTGGTGAACTTTTCAGGATACAGCCAAGAGAATTACTTTTGCCAGAGTCTTTGAAAGAGACTGATATCCTCACAAGGGTAAAGCAGGCCATTCCAGATGTATTCATAAGTTGGCAACCAGATACAGTCTTTGAGGCAAAGCGTGCGGAACAGGCGTTGAAAGATCATTTTGATGTATTGACCCTTGAAGGTTTTGGCCTTTCAAGGGGAGACATATCAGTTGGTGCAGCAGGTGCCTTGCTTGTTTATTGCCTTGAGACACATCAAGGTAGCATTCAACATGTTAAGGTGCTTTCTCCTTATAGTCTTGATACTTATCTGAAGATGGATGAGGCCACTGTAAGGAATCTGGAGCTTGTCTTTAATAGTTTGGACGGAAAGGTTAGAGGCTCTCTCCTGTCTGTCTTGGATAAGACGGTGACAGCCATGGGAGGACGTTTGTTAAAAAGATGGCTTCTTTATCCACTTGTTGATATTGCAAAGATAGAGATGCGGCTCGATGCAGTAGAGACCCTCTTCAACCTGCAAGACAAAAGACATGCGCTAAGATCACATCTTAAGAAGATTTACGATATGGAAAGGCTTGTTGGCAAGGTGGTGATGGAGACTGCTGGTCCAAGGGATCTTCTTGCCCTCAGGGATTCTTTCAGCCAACTGCCTGATATAAGGCGTACTTTATCACAGGCTTTGGCAGTGGAAGATAAGAAGGAGGATTTTCTTCTTCAAAAGATTTTTTCTAAGATAGATTCTCTTGAGGATCTATATCAACTAATAGAAAGTTCCATAAGGGAAGATTGTCCAGCCCAGCTACGTGATGGAAATGTCATTAAAGAAGGCTTTAACAGTGAACTTGACGAGCTTATTTCTATTCAAAAGAAGGGAAGGGGGTTTATTGCAGAAATAGAGTCTAGGGAAAGGGAGCGGACATCCATTCCCAATCTGAAGGTTGGTTACAATAGGGTCTTTGGCTATTACATAGAGGTTTCAAAGGCTCACACATCAAAGGTTCCAGATGATTACATAAGAAAACAGACCCTTGCTTCAGCAGAACGTTATATAACACCTGAGCTTAAAGAAATAGAGGAAAAGATACTTACAGCTCAAGAAAAGCGGTTAGAACTTGAGGCAGATATCTTTAGACGGGTTCGAAAAGACATATCGAGTCATGCCCAAAGGATACAACAGACTGGGGCTGCGTTGGCCCAGCTCGATTGCCTCTGTAGTCTTGCTGAAACGGCTGAAATAAATGACTATTGCCGTCCTAAAATCCATGAAGGCGATTCTTTAGATATAAAGCAAGGGCGTCATCCTGTTGTAGAGCTTAATATCGAAGGACAGAGTTTTGTTCCCAACGATATCAAGTTAAATCACAAGGATAGTCTTTTAATTCTCATTACTGGTCCTAATATGGCAGGCAAGTCAACCGTTCTTAGACAAACAGCCCTAATATGCCTTATGGCACAGATGGGAGGGTTCGTACCGGCAAGCGAGGCATCTCTTTGTGTGCTTGATCAGATATTTACAAGGGTGGGGGCAACCGATTACCTTGCAAGGGGTCAAAGCACATTTATGGTGGAGATGAAGGAGACGGCCAATATTTTAAACAATGCCACTTCAAAGAGCCTTGTAATCTTAGATGAAATAGGAAGGGGGACTAGCACCTATGATGGACTATCTATTGCATGGGCTGTTGCAGAGCATCTACTTTTCAAGGATGGAAAGGGCGTAAAGACCCTTTTTGCAACTCACTATCATGAGCTTACAGCCCTTGCCCGTCAGCATAAAAAGGTGAGAAATCTTCATGTTGAGGTTAAAGAACATCGGAATAGGATATATTTTCTTCACACGCTGAAGGAAGGGGCAACTAGTAAAAGCTATGGCATCCAGGTTGCTGCTTTGGCTGGAGTACCGGCTCAGGTGATAGAAAATGCCGCTAGGATCCTGAGACAAATAGAGAATAAAAATGTTAGAAATAGGGTACCCATTGCCTCAGTGGATAGATCAGACTATAAGTTAGTTGTTCAAAGGTCTTTGCCTATGAAACAAAGTGAGGGTGCAGAGATAATAAGGCGACTGAAACAGATAGACATTAACAATACAACGCCCTTAGAGGCTTTAAATTTTTTGGACGAGCTTTGCAGATTAATAAAAAAATAGCATCTTTTGAGAAAAGTTTCTCTTTTTTTACCTTATTTTTATTACTGCTGACAGCATCTTTTATTCTCCCTTGTAGTCCAGCAGGAGAAGGGGTGGTCTATGCTTCGTCAAAGGCAGCAGAAATAAAATATAAAGAGGCCAAAAAAGATTTTAATAAACTGGCTTCAAGTCCAAAATTAAGAAAATATAGAAAAAATTGGTTAAAGGTCATAGATGAATTCAGGCGGGTTTATCTGGCCTATCCAGACGATCCTGAGATAGCCCCAAAGGCCTTGTTCATGATGGGAAGGTGTTACAGCGGCCTTTATGGATATTCTAGGCGTCTGTCTGATATCCAAGAGGCCCTGGAACGTTATCAGGTCCTCGTGGAGAGGTTTCCCCTTAGCAGGTTGGCCGACGATGCCTTATATGCAATTGGCCAGATATATAAGATGACAGGTCGGCCAAGTAGTGCCATTGCTGCTTGGAAGCGAATTTTACGTGATTATCCTGACGGAAGCCATGTCAGCCTGGCTAGGCAAAGGCTTTTGAAGATGGGTGTCAAGACAGAGCCCATAACCACTTTAAAGAGAAAACCACCTCCAAAAAGCAAAAAGGATGCAAATGCAACAAAGAAAAGTGTAAAAAAATCTC
>JAMOUE010000054.1 GCA_027068235.1 Deltaproteobacteria bacterium
ATGGATATTTAAGGGATAAATACGTCTTTGCAATTATTATAGCACGAAGCCGACTGTCTTGCCAATCATGCGGCACCATACAACTAAAAAACCTCTTACATACTTATGACAAGGCTATTTACAAGCAACCTAAATAGGTGCTTGTTTCTAAGCAACCCATTTGGCCGAACAACTAATTTCTTCTGATGATAAGGATCGGAATTTAAGATATAAGACCTTAAAAATTATTATAATTAGTCTTTGGTTCTACATCGTTCTTGAGCTGAATTAATAACAGGGAAAGAGAAGCTATCTCTCTTTCTTCGCTCAATTTTGGGACTCCATTTCACCCATTCATCCTTTGGTTTATCGTACAACTCAAAATGGGTCCCATCTTTCACCACTACTCCCATACTTTCATCTTCTGGCGTGGCAAAGGCTATACCTCCAGAAACTATGGCCTCAACAGATTCTGTCTCTACATTTACCCCTGAAAATATACCTGCATTTATCCTTACACCACTAACATTCCAAAATCTGCTACCCTGTCTCACCAGGGCTTTATAAGGATCAAACACATTTAGGTGTATCCACACCTTGCTTGAATCTGGCGACAACTCATATCCTAGAACAGTCCCCACCTTGACCTGTTTGTAATAAACAGGACACCCCCTCTTGAGAGAACCTAGGGTGTTGGCCTCTACTATTACATGAAGTCCCTTATCAAAATATGGAACCGCAGGCGGGGTATCCAAGCCAGCAAGACTTCTTACAGGAGGGCCATCGCCTGGCAAAACCGCAATATAGGGCCCGCTAATCACTGTTTCCAAATTTCTCACTCCCCCCAACCCAAGCTCTGGCCGCACAACCCAAACCTTTGTCTTGGCAGTAAATAAAGATGAATATCTACGATTTATCAAGGCCGTAACACGTACTCCCTTCATATCCTTTTCAAACTTCACATCCCTTACAAACCCTATAACAACACCCTGATAACGCACCTTAGAATTGGCATCAAGATCTTTTGAGGAGGCAAATTTTATAGAAATTGGAATAAATTCGGCACTTTTTGCACTTTCTTGATCTTCAAAAAGCTTGAATACGTGCCACTCCTTTACCGGTTCACCTTTTCCAAGGTTTATAAAACTTATAGCCCCCATAACTATGGAAGCCAAAGGAGATGTCCGCATCCGAAAACCGCTTCTTATGCTGCCTTTTAGCTCAAAACCACTTGCAAGAAAAAAGCGTGAAGAAGTAGTAACAAGATCAAGATATTCCTTCTGGATAAAACCGTTGATGACTATCTTATCCTTCTTGCTATCTAACTTTACACCGGTTATTTCTCCTACCTGCACTTTTTTATAGTAGATTGGGCTACCAGATATTACTGACACGGGGTCATCCGTTTCAAGCTGGACAAACATGCCTCCAGGTTTCAAATCTGGCACATGCCTTACTGCATCTGCATAACTGTCATAGAGTCTGAACCTTCGCCACGGCCTTGCCTTTTTGAGTTTTTTTCTGTAGTAGCGATGCGGATAATCAAAGGCTATTCCTCCTGCTAGAATTGCCTTTAAAGAATCAGTGCTCACATTTACGGCTGCTGGCGTCACCTTTAGATTTAGTCCGCTGTAGTTCCAAAAAACACACTTGTCATTTATTAAATGTTCAAACTCATCATAGATGATGAATACCAGATCCACACTGTTGTCTTTATTCAAAGTGTATTTGGCAACTTCTCCAACCTGAATATGCTTAAAAAGAACCGGTGCCCCAGGATCAAGGGCGTGAAGATCTGAAGCTACAAGACGATAGTATGTTCCCTCTCTTAAAATCTCCTTTGAATGACTTCCTTGAATCTTAAACTCTCTACATGGCTTACCTTTACCAGGAACAAATGTGATATACGGGCCTGAAACCAGCGTACTTAAATTGCTTACTCCCCCCAAGCCAACACGAGGCCTGATTATCCAAAACTTTGTTTCATCCCTCAAGGCAGACTCTGCCATCGGATCCATTAAAATAGTAGCAGTAACCTTGTACTTCTTGTCATGCTGATTCAGTTGCAACCTTTTTACGCGTCCAACCTCTATACCCTGATAGATAACCTTGGTAAGCCCCTCTACAATGCTCTCTCCGTCAAAAAGTTTTAATGTGATCTCAATACCATATTGGGCATCTTCATAGTCTCTATAGAGCTTAAATACCGAGCCATTTGGGGCAGGAGGCTGACTCATAAGTTCTTGAGGCGTATAAAAACTTACTCCTCCGCTTATTAGACTGCTAAGAGACTGCATCCGAAATATGATGCCATTTAAACCGCCTTTTAGGGTTATACCACTTGCATTCCAGAATCTGGTTCCAGGTTTTACCAAGTTGGCATATTCAGGCTCAATATAGCCATCTATCAAGATCCTCCCATGCTCTTCCATTGTATAACCTTGGATAGAACCAACCTTGATATCTTTATAGTAGATGGCTGATCCCTTCTGAAGCGAGTTGAGTGCGTCTGTCTCTAGCCTGATATGCAAACCAGGAGCATCGTCAGGAACAGGAGGCGGCTCATCAAGTCCTATAAACTCACGGCAGGGGATCTTGGACTTACCCGGTTGTACGGCTATATAAGAGCCTGTCAAAAGTGTCTCCAACCCCCTGACCCTTCCTGCCGATACCTCTGGCCTGACAATCCAGAATTTTACATCCTGCACAAGCCCCTTTTCGGCTTGCCTACTAATGGCAATTTTCATTGATACCGTATCAAGTCCCTCATCAACAGTAATCTTCTTGACAACACCTATTGGCAACCCCTTGAACATTACCTTTGTCTTACCTGCAGTTACACCTTCAGCACTGTGAAAATGAACAATGATATCAATGGGTTTCTCCACAATACTTTTATAAAGAAGCCACATCCCTATGGCCAGTGCTACAACTGGAAGTATCCAAATGGGCGATATTCCCTTTTTCTTTTTTACAACACTCTCTTCCATCTCTTTATCTGCAATTCTCCTAAACTTAATCCTGCCTTACATCAAAATCATGATGACGGCTAACAGCCCTGGCAGAATCCCATATTAATCTTGTGTCAAAAACCTCAGCTGCCAACATGGTGGCAATGACCACACCACAAAAAAAAGGCGCTGCAGGAGCCGCTGCTATTGTGGACAAAAAACCAAAATCCACAAGGGCTGTAAGCAGGGCAATGACAAAGATATCCAGCATTGACCAACGACCAATGAATTTTATAAACCGGAACATCAAAGTTTTGTGTTCAAGCCAGCTCTCTATTCGAAAATGGATAGAAATAAGTATCATCATTATGCCAAGAATCTTGAAAAGGGGCACCAAAACACTTGCAACCAGGATGATAATTCCTATGCCGTAAGATCCTTCTTTAAAAAAATAGATTATCCCATCCATTATGGTGGAATACTCAGCAGCTCCAAGATGTTCTACCTTCATAATTGGTAATAAATTGGCAGGAAAAAGCAAAATAAGAGAGGTGATAACAAGGGCCCAAGACCGCATAAGGCTATTTGGCTTTCTAGGATGGACAGTACTGCCGCACCTTGGACACAAAACAGAAGTGCCTTTATCTGAGGCAACTACCTTATGGCATTCATGACACACCATCAATCCTGCCTCAATGCCTGTCACCGGCCTATTTTCCCTCTCGGCTTCTATCACCTATCTGTTGGCCCCCTGCTCACGAAATGATACCTGGCGGGCCTGGCCTCCAATATCTTTTTTGCGCTCTTTGACCTTATCAGCATGTTCAATCTGTGCATGAATCTTGTCCCAGTAATAATTCTCATCAAGGAAAGAAGATGATAAGAGCGTTGCGCTCAAGAGTCCTATAAAACAAAAAAAGCCCACATCATATTCAATCTTTGCCATATGAAGGAGTTTTATAATAGTAACAAGAACACCTATCATGTAGACTTCTAGCATCCCCCACTCATCCAGCAGCCTATAGGCCTTAAACATAAAGACCGTTGTTGGATCACTCTTTTCAAGATGCACCTGCAATGAAACCAGAAATAGAAGTAGCAATTTTACAAAAGGAACAATGATACTTGTTACAAAAACTGCGAATCCAGTAAACCAAAAGCCAGACTCTATCATTGCCTGTGCACTGGAAAATATGCTTCCTGTGCTTTCAAGACCAAGTATATCAAGGGTAAGAAGGGGTAAAAAGATTGCAGGAGGAAACAAGAAAAGCCCTGTAAGACTAAGGGCCATGGTTTTCTCAACGGTATTTTCAACTGGAGCGGCAAGAATAAAACCACATCTAGGGCAACACGCCTTATGTCCTACTTGGGGTCTTACTTTTTTCAGTAATAGATCACACTCAGGACAAACAACTATCTGTTCTAACTCTTTATTGTTCATTGTCCAGTCAAGAATAAAAACTTTGTTTGTGTATGCACTTCTAAACTTCAATCCTTTGCAAACTGCTGGGAGACCTGTATACCCACCAATCTAGCCACTAAAACCGCCATAAAAAATTGACCTGTAATAGCCTCCACCGCACAAAGAGAAGCAGCTCCCGGATCTTGAGGCACAATATCTCCATAACCTAGAGTTGTAAGGGTCACAAAACTAAAATATTGGAATTGCTGCCTTATAGATACAATGGCCGTAGTAGCATTTGAAGAAAAGATACTTCCTGAGAAGGAACCTGGAACCATAAAATATAAAACCTCATAAACATAGCCCCAAAACGTGCCAAGAAAAAGGTAGAGACAAAGCGCAGCGCAAATAAGTCTAGTGTCAACAACCTTGGCCTTAAAAACGTGCTTGGAAAAAGAGTAGATGAGAATTCCAATGTAAACGAGCATAACTACTGTATCGACTATGGAAGGCAGATCCCAAATATTCAGCACGTCAAGCCAGAGTAATACAAGGGATAGGCCAAGAAGAAAGACGGCTACTTTAAATAGCCTTTCATATCGCTCCATGGCATATACGGCAAAAAAAAGCGCTAATGACATCAACAAAGAAAAGATTATCTTGGCCCCTGGTACCTTGGCAAGAAATGGAGAAACCATAATATACAACAGCAGCCACACAAGCAGATTATGAAAACTGTACCGGAATCTGAATCTTTTCGTAATAAACATCAAGTTGTTGCCTCAAGAGGCAGTGTCTTTTTAAGAATGAAATAGCCAGCAATACCAGCAATAAAGGATGCTATGAAAATGGAAATTTTCGCCTCATCAATAAGTGTCTGACTACCCAAACCAAGTTCACTAATAAATATAGACATGGTGAAACCGATGCCTGCCAGTATGCTGACACCCCATACATGACTCCAGGTAACTCCCTGGGGAAGATCTGCAATCTTACATGCTATGGCAAGCCAGCTGAAAGCCATTATTCCTATTTGCTTCCCGAAAATCAGCCCAATCATAATCCCTAGACTTACTGGCCCAGGAAAGGAGGCTATTATACTTGCATTTATGGTAACACCTGCTGCAAACAGGGCAAAAAGTGGAAGAATCACAAAAGCTTGCACAGGATGGAGATGTTTTTCAAGAAATATTCCTGGCGGTATCATATCGTCTGCTGCCAAGTATATCTCTTCAACGAGCTTCCATTGCTGTTTGTTATAGGTAAGACTTCCCCGTGTTAAAGGGCCTGTTTGACCAAGCCTTTCCAAGCTCTTTTTTATCTGATCAAGAAACTGGCCAGGATCTATCTGAGACTTTACAGGAACAAGCAAGGCTATAAGGACCCCAGCAATGGTGGCGTGTATGCCAGACACCATAAAACTTGCCCATACACCTATTGCAGGGAAAAGATATAAAAAAGGCCTCTTTGTCTTGGATTTGACTGCCATAAAAAACAGAAACAGGAAAAATGCAGCAACAACGAGACTCATTACATGTATCTCAGCAGTATAAAATATGGCTATAACAAGAACGGCTATAAGATCATCCACAATGGCAAGGGCAGTAAGAAATAGTTTGAGACCATTGGGGACCCTTTTACCCAGAAGCGCCAAAATTCCAATTGCAAAGGCTATATCTGTCGCCATTGGAATGCCCCAGCCAGATAGGGCAGGGCCACTTCTATTAAAATAAAAATAAAGAAGGGCAGGGGTAACACTCCCTCCTACAGCTGCAAGCACAGGCAAAGAGGCCTTTCTTAAGCTAGATAACTCTCCAAGAAGGACTTCTCGTTTTATTTCGAGCCCAACCACAAAGAAAAAGATGGTCATAAGTCCATCTTTAACCCAGTGGGCAAGCCCCATCTGATAGGTCTTGCCAGCAAAGATTACTCCAATCTCAAGATGACTCAGATAATGGTACAAGTCAGCCCACTTGGAATTTGCCCATATCACAGCAGTAATTGCAGCAATTATAAGGATTATGCTACCAGATGCCTGTGAATGAACAAATCGTTCAAAAAAGGTCTTATTAGATTCCTGTTCCATCTACTTCTCCCTGATCTTTTGGATGGCCTTCATACATAACACATGGAAAAAGCCAGATTTTCCTCAAAAATCCTGCAATTCCTGGCAGTTACCTGCAACTAATATAAAATTTCAAGAAAATCCCACCAAGCCCTTGCAACATAGATGTAAGGCTACCTCTACTTTTCAATGCCAATCGCCTTTTTAGCCCTACGCATCCAATTATTTCTTTCAGCCTGAGGCAAAAATATTACAAACTTGCCCATGGCTCTTTGAACGCCCATAAAATCTATTAAAAAATTGTAAACAGCATTTGCCGCATTTAGTTCTGCATTGAGATATTGGCTCTGGGCATCCAAAAGGTCGATGATTGTCTTTATGCCATGTACATAGGAATCTGTTACTAGTTCTAGATTCTTTTTGGCTGCAAGGGCTGCCTCTCTGGTTAAACTTATTGAGGGATAGGAGGCCCTTGTCCTGTTAATTGCTGCCAAGACATCTTGAATAATAAGCTCTGCTGCCGCATTTCTATCAATCCTAAGCCTTGCAAGTTCTCGCTCAAGCCTGCTTGCCTTTGCTGCAGTTTTACCTCCTTCAAACAAAGGAATTCTGGCAAATACGCCTATGTTCCAATCGGTATCGTCAAAACGAGTCCCCTCCCTTCTGCCATGACCATCTTCTGAAAGGTACTGATCCACTTTCCACTCTACAGTGAAGTCAGGCAGCCAAAGTTCTCGCTTTGCACCCTTTGCTAGCCTGGCTTTGGCCTTTATAGCCTCGTCAAAACCCTTTAGTTCAGGCCTTATTGTAACGGCTTGCCTTGCCGCAAACTTCTTAAACTTCCTGAGAAGCAAAGGATTTTCCATTAGTTTCAGATAAAATCTGTCTCCCATGATAAAAAGGGGATCTTCAAGGTTGGCCTCTTGAGGCACAAAGGCCTCATCCAATGGCCTGTGAAGAATACGATTAAGTGCCTCCATGGCATCCATGGTTTCAGACTCTTTATAAAGCACTTCGCGGCTGTCATTGGCAAACTTTGATTGCCATCTATAAACCTCGTCCGGCCCTGCAGCGCCTGTATTAACCTTAATACGGGCACGTTCAAGATTGGCCCGTGTAAGTTTGAGATTCTCCTTGTATATCCGCTCAATGGTCCTTGCACGAAGCACGTTCAAATATGCTACAGAGGCATCATAAGTGACATCCAATCTCACCCTTTCCTTATTCATCTGCCTTGCCTGCTGCAGATGCTCCTCTGCAGTATAATTTGCCCATTTCTTCTCAGAATATAGCAAGATGGAACCACCTGCGGTCCCAGTCCATGCTCGCTCAGGAGTAAGTCCTCCACCTGCCCTGGCTCTATCTTGATCAACCGCTCTATAACCTGTACCTATATCAATCCTTGGCAAAAGATCTGCCATTTTCTCTTTTACAGCATGTTTACCAGCCTCCACATTGACTCTTGCTGATTCAAGCTGAAGATTAGACGAAATGGCCTCCTCTACTGCTTTTGCTATATTAAGACTTCTTCCCTTATCTTCCTTCTCATTAAGGATATTGGCCTTTGTAAGAAGAATCAGGTTGGGATATACTCCAAGCCTCCTAGCAGAAGCCATATTTATGACAAGCTCTCTACTACCCTCAAAGGATACCTTTGATTTGGAAACTGCCCCTTCATGGATCAGATCAAGAAGGGCCACTGCAGTCCTTCTTGCTAGCACCTCTTGTTTATCCAGTGGCTCAAGACCTGCAACAAGTCCAATTTTTACCTGGGAACTATCCCAAAGAGCAAAGCCTGCTATCTTTCTATCCAGTAGCCCTTTAATAAACCTTTCCTTTTCTTCATCATCCATATGCCATAAAGGCCCTACAAACACTGCCTGGGTACCTTTGGGGATCTTGTTTAAGGTCTCATCTGCCAACTCTGTTGCCTCGACCAAAATAACCTCAAGACCATGCCTCTGGGCTAGGGTATGAACCTGTGCTTTTAATCCCTTGATCCCTTTTATCTCACGTTCATCTAAGACGATGGCACCTTTGACAAAGGGCACGATCTTCTTAAATGTCTCTATGTCCCTATCTAGCTGATAGAGGCTATCGACGTAGAGAAAATTGGGTATTACAGCCCCGTTTAATAGATTTTTGTCATCATTGAGGACACAACTAGCTACAAATGGAGAAATTACAGGTTTGGGTATGGAACTAAATGACAAGAGCTGGCTGGAAGAAACCACTCCTATTGCCAATATTACATCTGGCACATCTTTTGAGAACAGCCTCAAAAGGGCCCTTCTTGCACCAGAGGCTGTATCATTACCTGAAAGGGTCCAACGAGAGGAAAAGACCGCCCTATAATAAGGCCTAAGTGATTCTTGCAACTGCCTTTTATAAAGTGTTACCAGTTCCTTATCACCCTTAGTGGAACCATCTGTTACAAAACCAATGCGAACAGTCTTTGGCTTGTCGAGGTTTATGTTACACTTGGCTGCAGAAACCGCTGCCAACCCTAAGCTGGCAAGCATCACAATGGATATAAAACAAAGGGATAAATTCAATAACCTTGTCATAGTTTTCTCCAAAGGCTTCACTTTATCTTGAAGAAGGTTGCATAAAGCACAGGGACAAAGACGAGCGTAAGCACTGTGGCAAAACCGAGTCCAAAGACGATTGTCACTGCCATAGATACAAAGAAAGCGTCTTGAAAAAGCGGGATCATTCCCATCATAGTGGTCAGGGCTGCCATCATAACCGGCTGCATCCTTGAAACTCCAGACTCCACAATGGCATCTAGACCCTTCATGCCAGCCCTGATGTTGATATCTATCTGATCTATAAGCACTAATGCATTTTTTATGAGCATACCCGAAAGACTCATCAATCCAAGGAGCGCCATGAATCCAAAAGGCTGTTTAAGAAGTAGAAGTCCGGCAGTTACTCCAATTAGGGCAAGTGGCACAGTAAGCCAAATTATAAGCGGTTGTCTGAAGGCATTGAACATACAGATTACAATAAGGACCATCATGCCAAAGTATATGGGAATATTTGCAGCAAGCTGCTTTTGGGAGTCTGAGGAATCTTCCAGCTCACCACCCCAAGCAATAAAGTAGCCTGGCCGTCCTTTTAAGGGAATTATATCGTCATACTTTATTGGAATGGTTGAAGCCGTCCACTTCTCATCACTTTCTAGCGGCCTTCCTCTATATGCTACAAGGTCTACGCCAAGTGCTTGCTCTATCTTTGGCTTGACCCTAGCCATGAGCTCTGCAGGCAGCTCTTGTCTGGGATCGGCATGTATCTTTAGCATCTGCCTCCTGTGCCACCTAGACAACCTGGCATTCTCCCACCTAGTTTCAAGGCCGTTCAAAACCTGAAGAATTGGGACATATTTTTGGGCCATCGGACTAAATAGCTGAATCTCTTTAAGATCTTCAATGGCGTCCCTCTCTTCATCCGGAGCCCTTGCAATTATTGGCAAAAGATTAACCCCTTCCCTATAAACACCAGTAGTCTTACCTGAAAAGTTGGCCTCTATAGCCTGGGCCACCATAGGACGTGTTATACCCAGTGCCATGGCCCTATCTTCTGCGATTATGGGCACAGGCACCTTGACCTTTTCACCCCATTCTGTCCTTACAGCCTTTGCATTCTCCTGCCTTAATATCTTCACGGCCTTTTCTGCAAGGGCCCGTAAGACCTCTGGATCGTCACCATTGATTCTAAGCTGTATCTTACCGCCATTGGCAGGCCCAAGGTTAAATTTCTTAACGTTAATGACAGCATCTGGGAACATTAGCTCCAACTCTTTTTGAAAACGCGGCTGCATCTCGTCTATCTTTCTGTAGTCATCCACAGAAACGAGAATGCTTGCATACTGGTTGGCAGCTTCCACCGGCACCCCATAGGTAAGAAGAAAACGCGGATGACCGCCTCCTATGGCTGAGGCGACCTGTGTTATTCCCTCCTTTTTCATCAGATACTCTTCTATCTTTTTGACCTTTTTGGAGGTCTCATCTATATGGATTCCCTCTCTAAAAAAACATTCTACCATGAATTGAGGCCTGGTAGAGGCTGGGAAAAACAACTGTTTGACAAAACCAAACCCGTAAACAGAAAGGGCAAAAAGTCCAACTACGATACCAATGGTGACCCACCTGTAACGAATGGCACCGTTTAGGAACTTTCTGTAAATCTGATAAAATTTTCCTCCATAAGCATCAGAGCCTCCGTCTCCCTTAGCCTTGTCCTTCTTCCCCATTATGAACTGTTTAGTAACCAAGGGGGTAGTAGTCACAGCAGTTATCCAGCTAAGGGACAAAGAGATGAGAATCACGTAATAAAGGGACTGGCAATATTCACCAGTTGAATTTGACATGCCCCCAATGGAAGCAAAGGCCATAATTGCAACTGCTGTTGCTGCAAGCAGTGGCATGGCATTTTGGCCTACAACATCTTTTGCAGCCTCTAACCCATCCATGCCTTGCTGCATCTTCACCTTCATGCCATCCACCACCACAATGGCATTATCAACAAGCATTCCAAGGGCTATGATCAAGGCTCCCAAGGAAATCCGTTCCAAGGTGATATGGTAGTAGCCCATAACTACAAAGGTGGCTGCTATTGTAAGAATGAGAATAAACCCGATGATAATGCCTGCTCTCACCCCCATAAATATGGCCAACACCACAATGACAATGGCTACGGACTCGAGCAAATTAACAACAAAACCATTTACTGCCTTGGTAACACTTTTGGATTGCATGGCTATCTCGACAAGCTCCATGCCAATTGGAATCTGTCCTTGAAGCTCGTCAAGACGCTTTAAAACTGCATTGCCCATGGTAACGGCATTCCCGCCGAGGACGGTGGAGATGGCAATCCCTATCCCTTCCTTTCCATCGACCCTAAGGATCTTGGTTGGAGGCTCAACATAGCCACGTTTTATTGTGGCAACATCTCGCAAATAGATGAGACGCCCATTCTTAGAGGTAAGGAAGAGGTTTCCAAAATCTTTTTCAGACTTGAACTCGCCTGTAGGATTAATGGCAAGATATTGGGGCCCAAACTTTATGCGGCCAGAATCCACTGCAAGATTCTTTGCCTTTAAGGCATTAAATATATCTTGGCGTGTGATTCCAAGTGCGGCCATCTTGGAACGAGACATCTCAACATAAATAGCCTCTTTTCTTACACCAAAGAGCTCTATCTTTTTGACGTCTTGAACCACCAAAAGTTCCCTTTGAAGAAGATCAGCAACATCCTTTAATTCTGCAAAGCTGAATCCATCTCCTACCAAAGCGAAATAAACTCCAAAGACGTCTCCAAAGGCATCATTTACGGTAATCGGACCTGCGCCAGGAGGCAGCTCTCTTTCATGGTCCCCCATACGCCGTCTTAACTCATCCCACACTTGGGGCAAGTCATTCTTTCTGTACTTATCCTTTATAATGACATGGACCAAAGACATGCCCCTAGAGGAATAAGACTCCACCCGCTTGAGTTGTCCCATCTCCTGACAGGCCTTTTCGATGATCTCAGTAACCTCTTCCTGCACCTCTTTGGGAGAGGCACCGGGGTAAGGAGTAAGAATAACAGCCTCTTTTATGGCAAATTCAGGGTCTTCAAGGCGTGGCAACCCCATATAGGCAAAATAGCCGAGAAACAACATGACCACTGTAAGGGTCCACGTAATGACATTTTTCTTAATGGCGAATTCGGCTATATTCATACTCAGATACCCTCTCGCTGCTTCTCCCAGGGTCTAACCTTCATCCCATCTGCAAGTTTTGCAACCCCTGCAATTACTATGGTTTCACCAGGCTTGAGACCATCTGTCACCCTTATGCAACAAGAATCCTTCAGACTTCCAACGCTTACAAAGCGCCTATGCACAACTCCAGCCTTTTCATCCAAGACCCAGACATAAGGCTTGTCTCCTGGGGCATCCAGCACAGCAAGGGCTGGAACAATTATCTCTAAACCCTTTTGGTTCCGGAACGAGGCTGTTACTGTGGCAGTCATACCCGGAAGTATGGAAGCCCCTTCTGGACTTGCCATAACAAAGACAACTTCATAGGTTTGCGTAGCAGGATCTGCTTCGGTGGAATACTCCTTTATCTCAAGAGGAAACTCCTTTCCTGGGATGGATTCAAAAGAGACAGAAACCTTGTCTGCACTATTATCTTTGAGGGCTGCCATTATGAGCTCTGGAACATTAACTACAATCTCTATCTTGGAGATATCCTGGAGAGAGGCAATGGGCTCTTTGGCCTTGACCTTGTAAAAATTTTCTACGTATCTCTTTGCAATCACTCCATCAAATGGAGCGGTTAGGGTTGTATCACAAAGTGCATTCTTGGCATCCTCCAACCTAGCCTTGGCCACATCCCTTGCTGCCAAGTAACGGTCAAAGTCTGCTTTTGAAACCTGCCTCTTGGCATATAGTTCTTTATAACGCCGAAACTGCTGCTCTGCTTCCCTGTAACGCGCCAAGGCCTCTTTTACAGCAATACGAAAATCTCTTGGATCTATCTGGGCGATAAGATCTCCTTTCCTAACGTATTGCCCCTCTTCAATAGGAAGCTCCACAAGGGGTCCTGAAACCTTGAATGACAATATGGCCCGTCTACTCGCCCTTACCACGCCTGGGAAGCCCTGAGTTAAGATCTGTGCGGTATCCTTTACCTTCATAATCTTAACAGGCCTTATAACGTCATGTTTTTTCTGAGGTTCCTGTTGATTACAGGAAAAGAGAAAGAGACATAAAAAAAACATTACATTTATTATCCCAAACCTTCTCGACGTGACGAATATTAATTCTGTATCCATTACTCCCCCCAAAGGCGTATAAGTTTATAAAGTTATCTGGCCATAAAAAAAACAGGCCAAGAAATCAGCCAGTGACAAGGCAGTCACATTGTTCATGAAACTGGAACAATATCCATAAGGGAAAAATGTGGAAAAAACCCTAGATGTGGGGATAATCCATAAAGAACACAAGCAACCCTCATGGGCACCTGTTACCATTTCCTCACCATTAACCACTGCTCAAAGCTAAAAATGCCTATTTCAAGGCTGATTGGAGCCCTAATCTATTATTTAGGTGCACCCTTGTCAATAAATGTGATTATCTTGTTAAGATCGGATATCCCGGCAAAATTTATGAGCTATTTCAAATTCGGCCAATCTATTCGAAAAAATATAGCCATAAATCTTCCCAAAAAATGTTCTAAGGGATATGATATTGATTGGATTAAAGTGGTGGGGTTTTAGATGAAAATTCAAACCTATATCAGATAAAAAGTACTCATATTTTAATAAAAGTTAAAGAAGAGAGGGAAGCATGAAGAAATTTTTTATTTTGTTTTTTCTTATAATCCCAACAATTGCTTGGGCTGATACAAACTCAACGGTTTTAAGCGATTTAACAATGTTCGATATCAGTTATGGCGTCTATGTAGTAAATGACACTGCTTATGTTGCAACTAGATTGGCTGGTTTAAAAATATTTGATGTATCAGATCCGGCACAACCTAAATTTCTTAGTCAATATAGCAAACAAGACGGCGCATTTGAAAATGTATTTGTATTAAATGGTAAAGCATATGTGGCTTGTGGAGTGTCTGGCCTCAAGATAATAGATGTGTCAGACAAATATAATCCCACACTCCTTGGCACATTAGAAATAACTAATGGCAGTGTTGCGAATGTCTTTGTAGTGGATGATTACGCATATCTGGCAGCAGGAAAGAAAGGCCTGGTAATTGTTGATGTAAGCACTCCTGAAAATCCAGTTATAAAAAAAGAGATCGATACAGGTGTACTTTCAAGGGGTATCTTTGTAGTGGATCATAAGGCCTATGTAACAGATCTCAGTGATGGCCTATCCATTATTGATGTAACTAATCCAACCAGC
The DNA here is from genome assembly GCA_027068235.1 of Deltaproteobacteria bacterium. Classification (GTDB taxonomy): domain Bacteria; phylum Desulfobacterota; class Dissulfuribacteria; order Dissulfuribacterales; family QOAL01; genus JAADCZ01. The sequence continues at coordinate 14,310 of JAMOUE010000054.1, forward strand.
GCTTCTCCTAAGTTAACCAAATTTGACACCAATGGTACTGCAAACGATATATTTGTCGTTGGCGATACAGCTTATATAGCAAACGGAGCTAAAGGACTTTCTATCTTAGATGTTTCTGATCCAACAACTCCTAAAAAAAAGGCAACATTAAATACTGGACAATTTTATAACAATATTCATCTAGATGGTAATTACGCATTTTTAGTAACTAAATATGATAATGCCAATGAAAACCAGATGGTAATCGTTGATGTTTCAAATCCGGAAAATCCGCAAGTCAAGGGGCAATGGACCAGTGATCGCAGAATATTTAACCTTTATGTCAAAAATGACATAGCTCATCTTGCAGATGATATGGGACTAACCATTTTGGATGTATTCGATGTTAATAATCCAAAAATTAAGGCACAAGCCATTACAAAGGGATTAGGTAATGACATATATAAATTAAATAAATATGTTTATATTGCAGGCAGAGAAGCAGGACTTGGAATTGTAGATGTCTCAAATCCTAAAAATCCTAAAGTTATAGGTGGCTCTGGCACTTCAGGCACAGTTTTTGGGGTATATGTCAAAAATAATCTGGCGTATGTGGCCGCTTCAGATACTGGGCTAAAAATAATAGATGTTTCAAATCCACGCCTCCCAAGGCTACAAGGAAAACTAGATTTAGTAGGAACAGCCTATGAAATATATGTATCAGATAATATTGCATACATAGCAGCTCTTAACAATGGTATTCAAATAGTAAATGTTTCAAGCCCTACTTCTCCACAATTCATCACTTCAGTAAATACTCTAGGAAGTGCATTAGATGTGCAAGTTGTGAACAATATAGCCTATATCGCTGATGGAAATGCAGGGCTTACTATAGTTAATGTCTCTGACCCTCAAAATCCAGCAATGCTGACAAATCTCAGTCTCAATGGAACCGCTTTTGGACTCAGCGTAGATCCAAATACAAATAGGGCATATGTGGCTGTTGGCGTCGCCGGCGTGGCAGTAGTGGATGTTACAAATCCAGGATCACCTTCTATTGTTCAATATTTAGCAGGACGATTCATGGATGTATATGTGGCTAACAATCATCCATACGCAGCCGAGTATCCTCCAGTATCAGGACTTGTAGTTGAGGGTAACATTGCATATATGGCAACAGTTTATGGATTAAGAATCCAAACTGTAGAAAGCTGCCTTAAAATGCTTGGTGATGTCAATGGTGATAACAATATAAATATAGTAGATGCACTATTTGTAGCGAGGTATTCTGTTAACCTACCAGTAACTAACTTTTGCAGTTTAGCAGCTGACGTAAATTGTGATGGGAATATAAATATTATAGATGCGCTACTTATTGCCAGAAAATCCGTTGGACTTCCGGTACCTACTTGGTGTGGCAATTAAGAAGACGATATAAGCATTCTCAACAACTCTTTATTACTAGAGAGCCTTTTTTATTATGACCTGAGCGTCATTGGAGGCCTAGAAGGGTCAGATACGATCATCCCGTCATTGCGAGGCGGTCAACCGCTGTGAGCAATCTCCAACTACCATGCCCCTTCGGTGGAGATTGCTTCGTCGGTGCATTCGCACCTCCTCGCAATGACAGCAATCAAGTTGTCATTTCTTTTACGCTCCCAGTAATATTGGAACTTCTGGGTTATACTTGCTTTCTAGCTCAAAATTACTTATTTAACATGCATGTTAAATCAGCAAGTAGCCCAGAAGTTCTATAAAACAGCAGATCTT
>JAMOUE010000055.1 GCA_027068235.1 Deltaproteobacteria bacterium
GCTAGAATTTTTGACATCTGAAGCAGAGAAAACCTCAGACTCCAAAGACAACAAAACTATTGGAGGCCTTGGCCCAGAATGGCAAGAGGCAAAGGGTAAAGGCAAAAGTGAAAAAGAAAAAACAGTAGAAGAAAAAGCGGTAAGTGAAAAAGACAGTGAATGAGGCCTATACCCTTCAAGACCATCTGTCTGAATTGAGAAAAAGGCTCATAAATTGTGTAATATTGTTTTGCCTTGCCTTTGCTACTGCCTATGCCTTTTCTGACTTCCTGATATCATTTCTCTTTGAGCCAGTTAAACAAAGCCTTCCCCAAGGTAGCACCATGGTATTTACCGCCCTTACAGAAGGCTTTATGGCTCACCTGAAGGTTGCCTTCTGGGCAGCAATGGTTGTGACTGCTCCATTTGCAATCTATCAGCTTTGGCAATTTCTCCTGCCTGCTCTCTATGAGCATGAAAAGCGCTCCCTCAGAAGGCTTATACTAATTGGAGGCGGCCTTTTCATCTTTGGAGCCATATTCGGCTATTGGGTAATTCTTCCTGTGGTTCTTTCATTAAGCCTTGGCTATGCATCAACTAATCTACAGGCGCTTCCAAGGCTCCAAAACTATCTTATCTTCACATTAAAAAGTATCTTTTTATTTGGAATTATCTTTGAAATGCCATTTGTCATGGCTGGCGCTACCCGCATTGGACTTGTCTCAAGAGATTACTTCAAAAAACACAGAAAACCTGCCTACATTCTCCTCTTTTTGGTGGCAGCGGTATTGGTACCGTCTGATATCTTTTCTCAACTTCTTATTTTTATTCCCTTTGTAGCTATTTACGAAGTTGGAGCCTTCCTTTCTAGCGGCTTTATAAACAAGAAACGATAAGGTATCGATAAAACCCAAAAAGAAAAGGCCGTCTAGACACCCCAGACGGCCCTTTCTTCTCCCTAAGGAGGTGGCTGACTATCTCATAAATGGCAGAAGCTTTGTGTACTTCATGAAGACGATTATGAGTGCCAGAGCAAGCATTCTCTTCAAGAAGATTTCAGGCAGCTTCTTCTGAATCCTTGGACCAACCATACCGCCACCAATAGCACCACCGGCAATACAGGCTGCCATGATCCAGTCAGGCTGATAACCCATGAGGATGTACTTGGCAATACCACCACATGATGTTGCAAATGTTCCAGCAAGAGCGATTGGAACTGCCAAATACATTGGATAACCCATAAAGGTGGTCATAAATGGCATGAACATGAAACCACCGCCAACACCAAAGGAGGAAGCAATCATACCCATAATGATACCACCAATGAGCATGGTAAGTGGGCGAGCAACAAATGTTTCACCCCAGAATCTCATATCGAACTTGATTATATTGAATTTATCAAACTCAACCTTTCCAAGCTCAGCTGCCTTTCCGGTTCTCTTAGCCTCTTCAACAGCCTTATTAAACTTCTGAACAATAGCCTTGAGAGCCTTTTTCTTCTCAATGGTGCTTGGCAGGGACTCGTGGAAAAGTTTGAAACCGATGAGCAAACAGATGATACCCAAGTAGAACTTGTAGGCCTTGAGTGGCAGATACTTGGCTGAGAACGTAGGTCCAATAAAGAATGCACCGATCAAGATACCAATGGCAAAGAAGATAGCCACAGGCCATGCGAAACGTTTACTCTTGAAGTAAGAAATAAGACCTGTAATAGGTGAACACAAGGTCAAGAACAGGTTTGTAGGCTTAATGGTGTTAGCAGCATTGATACCGATTGGTCCTTTGGTTCCAATAACGGTAATCTGATAGGCAGCGGTGAACAAACCACCAGCAGCACCCATGATAACAAAGAGTACACCAATAATGAAGGCACCAAGGAGCACGATGAGAGGATTCATGTAACAGCATGCAGTGGAGAAGTAGAATGTAGAAGGAATGATGGTGAAGCCACCGGTCTTTTGGCCATTAACATAAACAGCCATTTTTGTGTGAGGAGCCAGGTTCTTGTAAGGAGTCATGGTCATTTCAAATGCACCTGTCTCCTTGTTTAGCTTCAAGGTAACGCCCTTGTTCCAGTCTTCTTTCTGGGTCTCATAGTCAGTCATGACCATCCTGGCATTACCGCCTCCAATGGGACGTTCCTTTGAGACAGTGTTGATACCGAATTTTTTCTCATGTGTAAAAATCAGGAATTTCCACTGAGCCTCAGAGTTGACTGGGCCAAGCTGTGACTTTACACCTTCAGGAATCTCCCCCCACTGCTTGATCTTATTGACCCTGACCATGAACTTAAATGGAGGAAAGGCAAAAGGCCCTGTAGTCTGGCCCTTGGCAACGCTCTTTGGAGTTGCCAGATCCTCAGGTCTATTGGTTATTACATAGTATGTAGGCGGGATGGCAGTATCACCAAACTTTTTCATAAGCTTGGATTTTTCCTTGGCACCCGGGGCATCTGCAGGCTTGAACATCTGCTCTGTGCAAACCACAATGTAGATGTCCTGGCCTGGATCGATCTTGCCTTTGACAGTAATAGGCTTTCCCGCCTTAACACTGTCTGAGGTCAAGGTTGCCTCCACTGCCCATGTAGATGAAGCTGCAAAGACCAACATCAACAAGACCATAAAGACCTGACCAAAAATCTTCTTCTTCATAATACTCTCCTCTCTCTTAGATTTTTTGTGCAACTTTTTTGTTGCACTAACTGCTTAAACTGACTCCCTGCCTTTGAATATTGGACTGCACAACAGGCCAGCTATGTTCGCGGGCCCATTTAGGCTTAGATGATTTTACATGATCTTGACCTTCTTTGGAATGGTTTTGAGAGATTTTATAAGTCAAAGTATCCAAAAGGATCGTAAAGTCAACATATTGGACGCTCACACCCCTTGGTACTCTAATCCGTGTGGTGCAGAAGTTGAGAATGCCTTTGATACCACATTCTACTAAGATATCAGCTAGTTCTTGAGCCTTTTCAGAAGGAACAGCCAGCACCGCCAACTGGATATCCCTCTCTTTTATAACCTTTGGTAGCTCTTCAATGGCATTTACCACAAGGCCACCTTCAAGCTCCTTACCTATATGGTTTTTGTCAAAGTCAAAAACGGCCTCAAAAACATAGCCCTGACGCGAAAACTGAGGGTGTCTGAGAAGTGCCTGTCCAATTGGACCTGCTCCAACGAGTACCACTCTCCATTCGTCTAAAAGACCAAGAATGCCTGAAATGGTATTCAACAAGGAGGCGACATCATACCCTACACCACGCACACCAAATCTTCCAAAATAGGACAGATCTTTTCTAAGCTGGGCTGGATTTACACTTGCCTCATAAGCAAGTTCGCTTGATGAGACAACCTTAACACCATTTGCTAACAATCTTTTTAGATACCGCTGATAAACCGACAATCGAATGATTGTAGCGGCCGGGATTTTTTCTTTTCTCATCTTTACCTCCCCTTTTATTTGATTGCCACTACTAAAAGCAATAAATATGCCTATGCGAAAAATAGTTGGAATTTCAAATTGTTAGAAAAATCACTTTAGAAATTGGGAACAAAAAGCCCTGGTAGCATCCCATAATCGCAACAAAAAAGTTGCACCTTTCTTTTAAATTGCACCTTCTTTCACTTTAAAAGGGGAGAAAAGTGTTCAAACTGGAAAATAGCCGATGCGAGACTTTTATAAGTTTTTTCAGACAATTACAAAAAAGAAAAGAAAGATCAAGTCTATACTAGCTTTGTATTTTTTTTCATAAGCTAAAGTGCAACATAAAATTTGCACCTTAAGACTTGTCTCTAGCATAGAGGCATAGTAAAGGCTAACCTAATAATATAAAGCCAGGAAAGTTGCTTTTATTCAGGCCGCTTCCCTAACGCTTTCATTAATGTTCAGGAAGGTTTTCTAAATTCCTTTTCGGCCTAAACTTGAAATAGCTAAAAATCAAAAGAAGATAAACTGTCATGAATAACAGAGGT
>JAMOUE010000056.1 GCA_027068235.1 Deltaproteobacteria bacterium
GGTACAAATATATATGGACCTGTCCCTTATACACAAGACCCGCTTCACAAAGATGTTACCAACTGTTTAGAACCCCTTGTAACACAGATTTTGGAGGAAACGTAATGTCTGTAAAGTGGAAAAAGCATGAGAAAGGGAGCCTAAGTGTTGTGGGGTTGGGTCCAGGAGGCAAGGAGTGGATGAGTGAACCTGCCGTTCATGCAGTAGAAAAGGCCCATGCTGTGTGCGGCTATAAGACTTACATCAATCTGATACAAGAGCTTATAAGGCCGGATCAAGAGATCGTACAAACAGGCATGACAAAAGAAAAAGACAGGTGCGAAAAGGCCATAGCCCTTGCCCTTTCTGGTAAGGATGTTGCGCTCGTCTGTAGTGGGGACCCTGGCATTTATGCTCTTTCAGGACTTGTCTACGAACTTTTAAAAAAACAGGGTATTACTAGTAAAGAACTCACGGTAAAGGTAATTCCTGGAATACCAGCCCTGAGTGCCTGTGCTGCCTTACTTGGAGCTCCGCTAATTCACGACTTTGCAGTAATCAGCCTTAGTGATCTTCTGACTCCTTGGCACTCCATAGAAAAACGAATTGAAGCCGCTGCAACCAGTGACTTTGTAATCGTACTTTACAATCCTAGAAGCAAAAAAAGACGTGATCACCTACCTAAGGCATTCAATGTGATTGCCAAACACAGAAAAGGCCAGACACCTGTTGGAATTGTGAACAAGGCCATGAGAAAGGGCCAGGAAGTCCATATTACAACCCTTGACGAGGTACGAGAATCAGGACCTGACACCTTTAATGTTGGTATGCAGTCCCTTGTAATTATAGGAAATTCAAAAAGCTTTATATGGGACGGAAAGATCATAACTCCGAGGGGCTATGAAGTCTGATTCCTGCATCAGCCTAGTAGTGCCAATAATATTTATTTGGCTTATGATACCCCTTTGCGCTCTAGGAGCTAAGGTAGAGCCTTTGGAAATAGCATCGGAGCAGATGGAAACATGTTCTAACGCTAGTTCCATCGTCCTTTCAGGGGTTTATTCTCCCTATAGCGTGCATCTTATAAAGGCAGAGACAGCAGGGCGCATAGCAAAAATAAACGCCAGGGAAGGTGAAGTCTTGCCAGCCAAGACGCCTATAATGGAAATTGACTACTCTGCCCTTGCCAAACAGCTCAAAAGCCTCAAAGAGGTCCTTTCAGCCCTTTATGAAGAAAAAAAGATACTTTTAAAAAATCTTGGGCTTATCAAGAAAAAGTATCAACGATATCTGAGGTTAAAGGAACATGGGCATATAGAAGAGCAGCTTGTAGAAGACATGGAGGCTAAGGTCAACTCTGCCCATATGTCTGTAATAGACAACAGGCGCCGAATCGCTGAAACCGAACGCGCCATTGCCGACATGGAAGAGCGAATAAAAAAATCCAGGCCCCTTTTTGACAGACCCCTCTATGTCTCTCAAAACTTTAAGGAAATTTATGAAACTGTGGTACCAGGTGAAAATCTCTCCCGTCTACTTGATATTTCAAAGGCAAAAATACACCTAGTGCTTTCACTTTCGTGTTTCAAACAGCTTGAAACAGCCCTTTCCAAAGACAAAAAGATCCATTTTTCAATAATACTGCCAGACAGCAAGGTAATAACCATTGATGGAAAGGTGGAAAAACTCAAGATAGACCCAGACAACCGCTACCTTTACAGTTACGGATTCGACTTGGTGTTCCAGCCCGTTAAGGGACTTTTATGGGGCCAGGTAATACGGGTCAGGCTTGGTCAGTAGGTCCTTTTTATCATGGCACAAAACCGTGAAAAAAAGGGAATACCATATCATCTCGTTGCATTTTTTGTGAACAGGCGCCCCTTAGCGCACACCTTGACTCTACTCTTTGTGCTCACTGGCATCATCTCTTACTTTCAACTGCCTCAAGAGCTATTTCCCCCTATTCTGACAAACAAGATAGAGGTAAGCGCATTTTATCAGGGCACATCAGCAGACACCTTTGATGACATAATCACAAGCCGAATAGAGGATGAAGTTCAAAACATCGAGGGAGTAAAACTCATCGAATCTGTCACCAGGGACGGCTCTTGCCTTATCACCATTACACTTGATGATTCGACTCCAGTGGAAGACACACTTTTCAAGGTGAGAGACGCCATTGACAGGGTCAAACCAGACTTTCCAGAGGAAATGGATGACCCAACCGTTGTAAGAAAAATAGAAAAATATCCTCTTCTTACCCTTTCAATAAGCGGCGCTCCTGAAGAAAAACTACAAGATGTTGCCGATGAAATCCGCAAGGAGATAGAAAGGATTCCAGACATCTCAAAGGCAACAATAAACGGAAAGGCAAAAAGAGAGGTTCATATCTATCTGAAAAACGACATCTTGGAGGCCCTTAACATAACACCGTTTCAAGTGAAAGAGTTAATCGCCTCGTGGGTGAACAACAGCCCTCTTGGTGAAATAAAAGAAAGGGGCAACCACATCTTTATCACCACTCCTGGAGGCAGACCATCATTGTCTTTCTGGAACTCTATTATCCTCCACACTGGTGGAAAAAAACTTTATCTTTCAAGGATTGCTGATATCCGAATCGAGCTTTCAGAGGTAAAGAGCCTATCCCACTTTAATGGCGTAAGGAATATTTCCCTTACCGTATTTAAAACCGCAAAGGGCTCATCCATTCGTCTTTCCAACAAGATACGCCAGATGGTGAAAAACTGGCAAAAACGTTACCAAGGCCTTAATTTTGCTGTCTACAGTGACCTATCAATTTACATCAGAAACAGGCTCAACACGGTTAAATCCTCAGCAGTGGTGGGTCTCATCCTGGTTACAATCTCCCTGTACCTGTTTTTGAACCTTAGGGTATCAATTACTGTCCTTCTTGGTATCCCAACGGCATTTCTCATCTCCTTTGTCTATCTGTATCACAGGGGTGAGACCATAAACATGCTCTCTCTTTTCTCATTTTTGATGGCACTTGGCATGGTAGTTGACGATGCAATCGTCATAGGGGAAAACATCTTTCGGAAAATGGAATCTGGCCTTTGCCCAAAGGAGGCAGCCATTCAGGGAACAGCCGAGGTCTTTTGGCCTGTCTGTGCTGCCACATTCACAACGGTTGCAGCCTTTATTCCTCTTCTCATGGTGGGAGGGGATATAGGAAAGTTTCTAAAAATTATTCCAATCTTTGTAAGCGCTGCCCTTCTTGCATCTCTGATAGAATCTCTTTTCATACTGCCTGTACACGGTGTAGAACTCTACAGGTCTGGCATTGGTAAAAGTCCCTTTTCAAACTGGGAGCCATTGAAAAAGGCCTATTCCAAGATCCTTGGACTACTCATTGACCACAAAAACAAGGCTGTTGCAGGGGCCGTCTTGATCTTTATCATTACTATCGTCTCCATGAAACTCTTTCTCACCTTTACACTTATGCCACAGTTTGATGCAGACCAAATATATATAAGGGGTAAGCTTGCCTCCAGATATGGCATAGAAGATACAGAAAGGGTGGTATCTATTATTGAAAAAAGAGTCCGTGAGTGTCTTCCTCCTGAAGACCTCGACTCCATTGCCACACACATTGGCACTTCATTTAACGACAAGATGGAATTTGATGTGGGTGAGGATCTCTTCCAAATATTTGTAAATCTTCAAAAGCCCGCCCCGCAGAATTTTTTAGAGCGCTTTGTTTACCCGGTAATCATGTTTGGTACCTACACCTTTGGAACAAGAAGACATACGGCAATGGAACTTGTTAAGGTTATTGAGAAACATTTAACAGATATAAAAATACAGCGTCTTACAGTAACCAAACCAAAGGCTGGAATTGTGCGTGCAGACATTGAGGTCTCCTTCTCCTTTCCAGGACACGATAAGAAGCGCGCTTTAAGTATGATGGTCAAGGCATCTCACATGCTCGAGGACGCACTTAGA
>JAMOUE010000057.1 GCA_027068235.1 Deltaproteobacteria bacterium
GTATGGAGGAGATGCATCAGTCCAACTCCATTATACGTCAGTGTATCGAGGCCCTGCCTAAGGGAGCCATCAGGGCAGCAGATGCGCCTGATCTTGTAATGCCGTATGGACGTCAGAAGAAGGTTGGCGCCGATGCAACCTTTTCTTCAGGAATCATAAAACTCATAGAGGACAATGAGCGCTATATAGATGGTGACGTCTATGTGGCAGCAGAGGTCCCCAAGGGGGAACTTGGATTCTACTTTGTCAGCGATGGTAGAGGGGTGCCCTATAGAATGCATATAAGGTCGCCTTCTTACATCCATATAGGTGCATTGTCCTTTTTGTGCAAAGGGCAAATGGTTGCTGATGTCATAGCAATAATTGGTAGTGTAGACGTAGTTCTGGGAGAGTGTGACAGATAAGGATTGGGGGATAAATGGAACTTTTATGGATCCTCATTAAGATTTTAATCGTCTTTGCGGTGGTGATGTTACACGTTATGTATGCCACCTATTTTGAGCGCAAGGTAATCGGGCATATGCAGGTTCGTATGGGACCCATGAGGGTTGGTCCACATGGAATACTCCAGCCCATTGCCGATGGTCTTAAGCTCTTCTTGAAAGAAGATATAATGCCCACTGTGGCAGACAAAAAGGTGTTTTACGCTGCACCGCTCATATGCCTTATTTCGGCTCTGAGTGCGGTAGCGGTAATACCCTTTTTCGAGGGCTTTGCCATTGCCAATATCAACATAGGATTGCTTTACATTTTTGCCATGAGTTCCCTTGCTTCCTATGGTGTTGTATTGGCAGGTTGGTCATCAAATTCAAAGTACTCGTTCCTTGGCGGTCTGCGCTCTTCTGCTCAGGTTATCAGCTACGAAATTGCAATGGGTTTGAGTCTTGTTGGTGTGATGATGCTTGCAGGTTCCTTGAACCTTACAGACATTGTACACGCCCAGATGAAAAGCCCATTTAAGATCTATCTGATTCCTCAGATTATTGGATTTTTCGTCTTTGTTGTGGCCATGTTTGCAGAGACAAACAGGACGCCCTTTGACCTGCCAGAGGCCGAGTCGGAACTGGTTGCAGGTTATTGTACTGAATATAGTGGAATGCGCTTTGCCCTCTTTTTCATGGCTGAATACATCGGCATGATAATCATGTCTTGTCTGGCTGTTGTGTGCTTTCTTGGAGGCTGGAGCGGTCCATTTGATGTGCCAGGTATCCCATTTTTCTGGTTCATTTTGAAGGTGTACCTGTTCATATTCCTCTACTATTGGGTCAGGGCAACGTTGCCTCGTTACAGATACGATCAACTCATGGCCCTGGGCTGGAAAGTCCTTATACCTTTGGCCTTGTTCAATATTGTACTCACTGGGACAATTAAATCCATTTTCGGATAAGGCAGGCAGGTTACTATGAAAATCAAATACGACACTAAGAAGAAGTTCGTTGAGCAGGTATTTCTTTTAGAGATTCTAAAAGGATTAAAGCTCACGCTAAAAAGGCTTTTTTCAAAGTCTGTTACTGTTCAGTATCCAAAGGAGAAAAAGCCACTTTTTCCTGGTTTTAGGGGTAAACATGCCCTTATCAGGAACCCGTTAACTCAGGAGGCAAAGTGTGTTGCATGTATGAGATGTGCGAGCGTTTGTCCGGCTAGGTGTATATCCATACGTTATTCTGTGGATGAAAAGACCAGAGCTAGAAAGGTGGAGTCGTACGATATCGACGCTCTCAGATGCATCTTTTGCGGATACTGTGAAGAGGCCTGTCCTGTGAACGCCATAGTTCTCACAGAAGACTATGAGTATTCCGATTATACGCGGGAGCCATTTCGTTTCGATATGGAAAGACTTCTCAAAAACTGGGACGAGTTTTTAGAGAAGAACAATATAGAACCAGACAACTATTTGAATCCATTTCTCAGACCCAGAGGCCTTCCTACAGGAGAGCTTCCTGCTGGAAAGAGGATAAAGGTGCCTGATGAATGGACCTATGAGGGACAGGTTGTCTGGAGAAATGGAAAGGCCGTGTCGGCCAAGGAAGCCGCTTCAGAATAGGGAGGGATAAATGGTTCAACTGCTATTTTTTTACTTCGCCTTGGTGGTCATCGGTCTTGGTCTCAGGATCGTGACTGCCAAAAATCCAGTCCACAGTGTTTTGCTTATGTTGGTGCTTTTTTTCCACATGGCAGGACTATATCTGCTTTTAAATGCTGAGTTTTTGGCAGCAGTTCAAGTGATAGTTTATGCGGGTGCCATATTGGTTCTCTACCTATTTGTACTCTTCTTGGTGAACTTAAGAGAAGAGGTAAAGGTGAGTCCATTTATTCAAAAGGGAAGGTGGCTTGGAATAGCTGGAGCTGTTGCGCTGTTTATCACATTTCTTAGGGGTGTATTTAGTTTTTCATTGGGGCCTCACGGCCAGTACACCATTGAGAAAATACAGCAGATGACCCATACAAAGGCAATGGGAGAGGCGGTTTACACCACATATATACTTCCATTTGAAATTGCAGGAATCATTCTGCTTGTGGCGGTTATTGGCGGATTGGCCATGGCCAAAAGGGAAAAATAGGGGGGCAAAACATGGTCCATTTAAGCTGGTATCTCACTGTATCAGCAATTTTGTTCTGCATAGGTGTATTCGGATTTTTGACCAGGCGGAACATAATCATGATGCTGTTATCAATTGAGCTTATGCTCAACTCGGTGAACCTGAATCTTGCTGCCATGAGTCATTATATGGAGGATTTGCGAGGACAGGTAATGGTCTTCTTTATAATAGCGGTTGCTGCCGCTGAGGCTGCAATCGGGCTAGGTATAGTTGTAACCTTGTTCCGCAATCACCGTTCTGTCTATACCGAAGACATAACCACACTGAAAGGATAGGGAGAGATGAACATGCCCATATATTTGCTATTAATCCCGTTTCTGCCTTTGGCCTCGTTCATATTCACGCTCCTATTTGGAAAAAGGCTGGGAGATCGGGCCCATTGGCCTCCAATAGTTGCGGTAATTATATCCTTTCTATGCGCATGTTATGCCTTTGATCAGGTACTTCATGGCACACATGTGAATGCAGACCTATATACGTGGTTTGCCTCAGCCAAGTTCAAGGCATCGGTAGGCTTCTTATTGGATGAGCTTACTGCTGTAATGCTCATTGTTGTTACCTCCATCAGCAGTTTGGTGCATATCTACTCAGTAGGATATATGCACGACGATCCAGGCTATTACAGATTTTTTTCGTATCTCAGCCTGTTCACATTCTCCATGCTCATGCTGGTACTTGGTAACAATTTTCTTCAGCTCTACTTTGGCTGGGAAGCAGTGGGACTTTCATCATATCTGTTGATTGGCTTCTGGTATCATAAAAAATCCGCTTCAGATGCTGGAAAGAAGGCCTTTATAGTAAACAGGTTTGGCGACTTTGGATTTGGCCTAGGCATCATTGTCGTGTTCTTGGTCTTTGGCTCTGTCCATTACGATACTGTCTTTGCAAATGTTCAGCAGGCTGTAGGCCAGACCTTCAATTTCCTAGGTATCAACTTTGATGTTATTTCACTCATGGCGATCCTGTTATTCTGTGGAGCAGTCGGTAAATCTGCACAGATTCCGCTGCATGTGTGGCTTCCTGATGCAATGGAAGGTCCTACGCCAGTCAGTGCGTTGATCCACGCAGCTACCATGGTTACAGCTGGTGTATTCCTAGTTGCCCGTTGTAACCCGATATTTAGCCTTTCTCCTGCTGCCATGAATCTGGTCACTATTATAGGTGCCTTGACTTGTTTCTTTGCAGCTACCATAGCCTTGGTACAGGTGGATATAAAAAGGGTTATTGCATATTCTACTGTGAGCCAGCTTGCCTATATGTTCATCGGTTGCGGTGTTGGTGCATACGGCGCAGGTATTTTTCACCTTTACACCCACGCATACTTTAAGGCGCTTCTCTTTCTGGGAGCAGGTAGCGTTATCCATGCCATGAGCGATGAGCAAGATATTCGCAAGATGGGAGGACTTAAAAAGTATCTACCCATTACATATTTTACATTCTTAATCGCATCACTGTCCATTTCTGGAATACCACCATTTGCAGGATTTTTCAGTAAGGATGAGATCCTGGCCATGGCCTTTGCATCACCTGTGGGAGCTGGAAAGTTTGCGTGGCTTGTTGGGACCATTGTGGCTGGTATGACAGCTTTTTATTCCTTTAGGCTCATATTCTTGACATTTCATGGTGAGTTCAGGGGAACGGAGGAGCAGAAAAAACATCTGCATGAATCCCCTCTTACTATGACCATTCCTCTAACGCTTTTGGCTCTGGGTGCTTTGGCAGCCGGTTGGGTTGGAGTGCCAGAGGTGTTAGGTGGAGAAAATGGATGGGCACATTTTCTTGCTCCGGTAGTAGGCCATCCAGATGTCCATTTAAGCCACTTTACCGAATGGGTTCTGATGGCCATCTCTGTGGCAGCAGGTATAAGTGGAATCTATCTGGCTTACGTCATGTATATGGTCAAGCCTGAGATACCAGTGGAGCTGGCACAAAAGCATCCCAAGCTCTACGATCTCTTGTTCAATAAGTACTATGTGGACGAGTTTTACAATGCCACAATAGTTGAGCCGACCATCAACTGCGGACGTAAGATCCTCAGAGGAATAACTGATGGAAAGATAATAGAGGGAGTTGTCAACGGTGTACCTGGTTTGATTGGCAAGTTCAGTCATGTACTTGCAAAGCTCCAAAATGGAAGAGTCCAGCACTATGGCGGAGTGATGGCTGTTGGTGCATTTATTCTTCTTTGGATATTTATGTAACCAAGGGGAGGAGTAGCAAATTATGGATTACGGATTTCCAATACTAAGTTCCCTGATTTTCTTGCCTATGATTGGGGCGGTGGCACTGCTTTTTATTCCACGCTCGAACGAAGGCGATGTCAGGCGCATGGCCCTATTGATTTCCATAGTGGAATTTCTACTCTCCATTCCCCTATGGTTTCAATTCGATAAGACATCGCACCTTATGCAGTTCGTGGAGAAACACAGTTGGATTCCAGCGTGGAATGTCAACTATTACTTGGGCATAGATGGTATCAGTATTCTCTTTGTCCTTCTGTCCACCCTGATAACCATACTCTGTGTGTTGGTTTCGTGGACGGCAATAACTGATAAGGTAAAAGAATTCTTTGCCTCTCTCCTATTCCTGGAAGGGGCCATGATAGGTGTCTTTTGTTCACTGGATTTCTTTCTCTTCTATATCTTCTGGGAGGCCATGCTCATTCCTATGTATCTCATAATAGGTGTATGGGGTGGTCCTGGAAGGCTTTATGCAGCAATAAAGTTCTTTCTCTACACGCTGGTAGGTAGTGTGTTGATGTTGGTTGGAATAATCACCCTTTATTTTAAGGGCGGTCAAACCTTTGATATCCTCCAGTTATCATCTCAGGCTTATCCATTTAAGCTGCAGTTGATATTGTTCTGGGCATTCTTTGCAGCCTTTGCAGTAAAGGTTCCAATGTGGCCAGTTCACACATGGCTTCCAGATGCCCATACTGAGGCTCCAGCGGCTGGCTCTGTCATCCTGGCTGGAATACTCATCAAGATGGGCGCTTACGGATTTCTAAGATTTTCCATGCCCATGTTTCCTCAGGCAACGCAGGCTATGGCAGGGCTGATGCTCCTGTTGTCCATCATAGCAATAATATACGGGGCAGTAATTTGTCTCGGCCAAGACGATGTGAAAAGGCTTATTGCCTACAGTTCTGTCAGCCACATGGGTTTTGTGACCCTTGGTATGTTTGCCCTGAACTATCAGGGTCTGGAAGGCGCAATTCTTCAGATGGTTAACCATGGTGTGGTTACAGGTGCCTTGTTCCTTTCCATAGGAATTATTTATGAGCAGACTCATACCAGAGAGATAGCTGACTATGGAGGACTTGCCTCCATTACTCCAGTTTTTGCAGGGTTGTTTTTGATATTTACCATGGCCGCCATTGGTTTACCCGGTCTAAATGGTTTCATTGGCGAATTCTTGATAATTTTGGGAGGATTTGCATCTCGTACTTGGGCAGGTTTCTTTGCTGCAACTGGAATCATTATTGGAGCCGGATACATGCTGTGGTTGTACCAAAGGGTATTTTTCATGGAAAAGAATCCAAAGATGGTTTCCATTGGGCTTAGGGATCTGAATTGTCGAGAGCTTGTTACCCTGTTGCCCATGGTAATTTTGATATTTTGGATTGGAATCTATCCAAACGTATTTTTGAGCTATATGCATGCATCGGTTGCCCATCTGTTAGATCAGGTAAATGCTTCAAGTGGAAGTGTACAGGCAAGCACAAATACCATTATAGAATGTGCACTTCATTTTATAGGAGGCTAGTAGAGACATGGTTACAGGATTTTCACTGCCTATTATCGCACCTTTGGGACCAGAGATATTTCTTGCAGTTATTGGATGTGCTGTACTTCTAGCTGATATTATATGGAAGGAGCAGCGTTATGTCGTGCCAATCGTAGCAATGGCTGGTACGGCAGTAGTGCTACTGATGGTTACAAAGGCTAGTGGTGTGTCATTTAATGGAATGTACACTGTTGATGGATTTGGGGCCTTTTTCAAGATAATTTGTCTCCTTGGCTTGATGCTTGCTGTTCTTATGTCTCTACGCCACTTGGACATAATGGGCGTCCAACGGGTAGGTGAATATTACAGCTTGATGATATTTTCCTGTGTCGGGATGATGATTATGGCCTCGGCTACAGACCTTATGGTGCTTTACCTTGGCCTTGAACTTATGGCTCTAAGTGTTTACTGCCTGGTAGGTATTTTGAAAAGTGATCCAAGGGCTTCAGAGGCGGCAGTAAAGTACTTGCTCTTGGGTGCCTTTGCCTCATGTCTTCTGCTGTTTGGAATGTCATATCTTTATGGAACAACAGGCACTACAGATATGAATGCCATTTCTAAGGCAATGGCCGAAGGAAAGCTTACGTCCAATTCGGCCTTCATGCTAGGTCTTGGACTTGTGGTGATCGCTTTTTGTTTCAAGGTAGCTGCTGCACCATTTCATATGTGGACTCCAGACGCCTATGAAGGCGCCATGACACCTGTGACGGCCTTTATGTCTGTAGGACCCAAAGCAGCTGGCTTTGCAGCACTAGGACGGGTCTTAATGCAGGCATTCCCAAATGCACATTCAGAGTGGATGACTGCACTTCTTATCATGGCCTTTTTGACAATGGCTATAGGTAACATAACTGCATTGTGTCAGACTTCTATCAAAAGAATGCTTGCGTACTCCTCTATTGCTCATGCAGGTTATGTGCTTATAGGTTTTCTGCCAGGTAATGCCGAGGGAGCATCGGCAGCAATGAACTACCTATTTATTTACTTGTTCATGAATATGGGTGCATTTGCCGTTATCGTGCTTTTGCAGCACAAAGGACTGGTTGGAGAGTCCCTGGATGATTACAAAGGGCTTGCAAAATCCCATCCAGTTGCAGCAGGTCTTATGCTGGTCTTTATGTTTTCCCTGACAGGCATACCTCCAACGGCAGGCTTTATTGGCAAGTTTAATCTCTTCATGGCAGCCCTTCATGCTGGCTATACATGGATAGTCATCTTTGCAGTGCTTTTCAGTGCTATATCAGCCTATTTTTACCTTAGAGTCATAATGCTGATGTATATGTACGAGCCTGAAAGGGATATGCAGCTTGCACCATCTGGACCACTTTCTGCTGTTTTGGCAATTGCTTTAACCGGCGTGATCCTTCTTGGTTGTTATCCAAACGGTATTTTGTCTCTTACGGCAAAGGCGATACTTGGACAATAAATTCTCATTTTCATAAGCGCCTTCCTACATAGGAATGATATAGAGGCACCCGCCTAAAACGGGTGCCTTACTTTTTGCAAGGATTAAACAGGTTCCTTAAATAATTGACTCTTCAACCCTTGATAAGCAGTCGTAAAAGACCTTGTAATTTTGCGTTTTGTTCTCCATGAGTTTGGGTATCAGTTCCTGAAAGTCACTTATGTCCATGGGGCTGATCGTAGAGTCGACTCCGCGCAGGAAGGCGTCATAGAGATCATGACGGTTGCCACTTAAATGTATGTATAAGATTAATGTGCGCCTTCGTACATGGGAGGGCATTTGGTTGAGGTAATCAAGAATGGTCTGAAGATCGTCATCAGGGTCTGGACCATGTTGATACAAAATAACAATATCAAATATATGGTATCTAAAATAATGCCTTATATCTGCCTCATCTTTTATGCCTCTTGTTTCAAAACCAAGATTTGCTAGTTTTTTCTCCATCTCAAGTCTTGCCTGTATATCTTGGCAATATATGAGGGCTGTTTTAGTGTCTGGATCAAAGTACTCTACTGGAGGCTCTGGAGATTCTGACCCTAGTGGAGAATTATTATTCTTATGTTCTTCACCATTTTTCCTGCAAACCTCAATCTTTTCCTGACATGAAGCACATTTGACATAGACTTTTCCCTTAGAAGGAATCTTTGATTCATCTATCGTGTAGATCTTTCCACAACTGTGGCACCTTATCTCCATGTCCCACTCCTAAATACTATCCTACGTGGTAGTCTTCCGCTATTTCCAGGCCACCAATGTCTGATGTCTCTTCTCCGCGTGCAGCCTTGATTCTGTCAATTCCTTGACGAACCTTTGCCCGATTGCTTGCATAAGCCAGGGCTGTATCCTCATCTATGAGGCCATCATCAAATATATCCACAATATGCTGGTCAAAGGTATGCATATCGTAGGCCTTTCCAGCTTCTATAATCTCGTAAAAGCTTTTTCCCTCACGCTCTCCATTTATAATAGAATCTTTGACCCTGATGTTGTTCTGCATTATTTCAAAAACTGCTATACGGCCTCCTTCTTTTTTAGGCAGGAGCCGCTGTCCTACAATCCATCTTAGGGAGTCTGCCAACCTGAATCTGACTTGTCGTTCCTCTTCTGTAGTGAACATACCGAGGATTCTGTTAATGGTATGTCCTGCGCTCACTGTATGAAGGGTGCTAAAAACCAAATGGCCTGTTTCAGATGCGTTTAGAGCGATTTCAACAGTTTCCCTATCCCTTATTTCACCAACCAGAATTACATGGGGTGCCTGTCTGAGAGCAGCTCTAAGACCATTGGCAAACGTGTCAAAATCTTGTCCTAGCTCTCTTTGGTTAAAGGTGGCCTTTTTGGACTGGTGAACATATTCTACAGGGTCTTCCAAGGTGATTACATGGGCCGCTTCAAAAGAGTTTATTTCGTTTAAGATGGCAGCAAGAGAGGTGGTCTTACCAGTTCCCGTTGCACCTGTGAAGAGAATGATGCCAGTTTTTTCACGAGCCATCTTTTTGAAACACTCAGGAAGGCCAAGTTCATCAATGGTTGGTACCTTGTTTTCAAGGCGTCTCATTACAATGCTGTAGGTACCTTTCTGAGAAAATACGTTTACACGAAAACGCGGACCATTGTCCAGGTTATAGGAAAAGTCGCAAGATCCATGTTTAAATAGATCTGCCAACAATCTACGGTTGTTGTCTATTAAGGCAAGGGCAAGTTGTTCCGTTTGGTAGGGAACCAATGTACCAGTTTTTAAAACGGGCTGTGCTTCATGCAGTTTACCATCGGCGGCAACCTGGCATGGCCTTCCAACGGTGAAGTTAAGATCAGATATCCTGGGGTGGCTAGAAAGCATATCTTGTAAAACTTGATTGAGCTCTGCCCTTCTCATTGTTAGCCTACCTCTGTAAAGTCTGCCGGAGCACTCCGGGCATAAGGTTGGAATTTTGCTTTCTCAACGCACTTGGCATATGCTTCATCGGGATCGATCCAGCCTTTTTGGAGAAGATCCATTATGGCATCATCAAGGGTCTGCATTCCATATTTCTTTCCCGTCTGCATGGATGAGGGAATCTGATAGGTCTTTCCTTCCCTTATGAGATTTCTTACTGCAGGAGTTGCAATAAGTATTTCAAAGGCGACACATCTGCCTGGAATATCCACCCTTTTGAACATGGTTTGTGAGATAACTGCCCTTAGGGCATCTGCAAGAGTGGCCCTTACCTGGGGCTGCTGGTGGGTGGGAAAAATTTCAATGATCCTGTCCACGGTTTTTGCTGCGCTAATGGTATGGAGTGTTCCCATAACCAAATGACCTGTCATGGCAGCTTCAATTGCAAGGGAAATTGTCTCTAAGTCCCTCATTTCACCAACAAGTATTATGTCTGGGTCTTCACGAAGTGCCCCTCTTAGGGCAGCACTAAATGATTTGGTATGGGTTCCTACCTCCCTGTGATTTACAAGACATCCCTTGTGTTCATGTACGAATTCGATAGGATCTTCAACGGTTATGATGTGATCCTTTCTATTACGGTTGGCATGATCAATAATGGCTGCCAATGTGGTTGATTTACCACTTCCTGTAGGGCCTGTAACAAGGACTAGGCCTCTTGGAAGCATGGCCAGCTTGGTCATGACTTCCGGCAGTCCAAGTTGTTCAGCAGTCATGATTTTGCTGGGAATTTCCCTAAAAACTGCTCCAACACCATTTTTTTGCATGAAATAGTTGGCGCGGTAGCGGGCAAGGCCGGGTATTTCATAGCCAAAGTCCACATCCCCAGTCTCTTCAAAGTGTTTTATCTTTTCTTCCGGCGCAATTTCATACAGCATGGCCTTGAGTTCATCATTTTCCAAGGTCTTATACTTAACGCGCTGTATGTCTCCCCTGATTCTTATAATGGGTGGAGAACCTGCAACCATGTGAAGGTCCGATCCTCCCTGTTCGTGAAGTAGTTTAAAGAAGGCGTCTATTTTGGCCATGTTTTAAAGGATCCTCCTAAGATGGCGCTTGATTTGCATAAGGAAATTTTTGTTTAGAGGCCTCAAGTCCTAGGCTTGGGCTAATACTGATCATTTATCCTATTAATCTATCGGCATTACGGCTGAAGATATAAAAAAATTTACGAGGGAGAATATGCTGTCAGGAGATCAGGCAGTTATTGAACTAAGGCAGGTCCATAAACAATATGCGCCAGACATAGTGGCACTGGAAGAGGTTGATTTGTCTATCTCTAAAGGTGAGTTCGTTTTTTTGACAGGTCCAAGCGGTGCGGGAAAATCCACCTTTTTAAGAATGCTCTATAAGGCTGAAGAGCCTACAAAGGGAACCATTATTATTGATGGAGTAGATTTATCTAGCCTGTCAAAATCCCAGATTCCACAGCTAAGAAGAAAGGTAGGAGTGATATTTCAGGACTTTAAACTCCTTTACAACAAGACGGTATTTGAAAATGTTGCCCTGTCCCTTGAGGTGTTGGGGTTGAAAAAGAGTCAACTTGACAACAGGGTAAGGCAGGTTGTGGAGGGAGTTGGGCTTTCAGGCAAACTGCACAGGAAGGCTGTCCAACTTTCTGGTGGAGAACAGCAAAGAGTGGCAATAGCCAGGGCGGTTGTGAACAGGCCACCTATCATCCTTGCAGATGAACCAACGGGTAACTTGGATAGGAAGCGCACAATGGAGGTTGTTGCATTGATGGAAGAGCTTAATGCCCGTGGTGCAACAATTATTTTTGCCACCCATGATGATGCATTGTTCAAAAATACCCATAGACGTGTGCTCAAATTAAAAGACGGGAAAATAGAGGAAGTTTGATATGCCGCTGGGAATAATCTTCAAAAGGGCTTTAAGAGATATAAGGCAGAATCTTGTTACACATATTATGACAACGATAGTTGTTGCGTTAACCTGTCTGGTATTCATTTTCTTCTGTGTCTTTTCAATAAACCTCCAAAGGGTAGCAGACAGATTTGGTAAAGAGTTGGCTATTGTTGTTTATCTGAAAAAAGATCTTTCCCATGAAAAGATTCCTTCTCTCTATCAGAGGATTCTAACCTTGGAGGGTATAGAAAATGTGAAGTTTGTATCCTCTGAAGAGGCCTTCAACCGACTTGAAAATTATTTCAAAGATGAAAAGGAGATACTTGAGGGAGTAGACCCTCTTTTTTTACCTCCCTCTTTTGAAATACAGATAAATCGTGCCGTGTACAATCCAGGAAGGGTGATAAGTATAGCAAATGAGATCTCCAAGTGGAAAGAGGTTGAAAAGGTCCAATATGGAAAGGAATGGGTGGATAGGCTTGAGTCTTTTTCCAAGGCAGTTCGTGTGGCTGTAATTGCAAGTGCCATTTTACTGCTTGTTATGGCTGCATTTGTAGTATCAAACACCATCAAACTTACTGTGTATGCCAGACAAGATGAAATAGAGATAATGAGATTGGTTGGGGCAACCAATGGCTTTATTCAAGGCCCTTTTCTCATGGCCTCATTTTTTCAAGGAATTAGTGGCTCTCTGGCTGCCTTGATAGCAGGTTTCTTCTGTTATGAATATGTAGTTAATATCATTAGTCAGTCAGGGTTAATCAGAAGTTTGAATCTTCAGTTTTTACCTCCTTCCTACATGTTGGTCATAGTGCTAGTGAGCGGATTTTTTTGCATGGCAGGTACCGCCATGGCACTTAGGAGGTTTTTAAAGCTGTGATGGCAAAAATCAGACGTCTCATACCATTTGTAGCACTGTTTTCTTGGTGTTTTTTGTTAATTGGCTCTGTTGTATGGTCTAATATCATTGAAGATGAGCTTGTAACACGTCAGAAAAAGCTTACGTCCATTGAAAAGTCCATAAGAAAGAATAAGAAGGTAAAAAGGCGCATAGAAAAGAAACAGCGAGACGTACTTGCAGAACTGCAAGAGTTAGATCGCAAGATAAATCTGCAATGGGAAAGTCTACAGCAGGCAAAAAAGGATTGGACAGAAGCAGAACTCCAACTCGATAGGACTAGAGCCGAGCTGGAATCCATGAAGGAGAGGGCAGCCGAGCTCAAGAAATATATAGAGATTAGGCTCAATGCATTTAGGCAGATGGGAGAAGTGGGTGTCTTGAATGTGCTTTTGGCAGCCGATTCCCTACCAAACCTACTGGCTCGACAGGCATATCTGAAAAGGATTTTAAACGAGGACCAAGCAAGGCGTAGGGAGTATGTTTCCTTGTTAAAAGGTCTGGTTCAAAAGGAAAAAGAACTTAGAGACAGACAGATGCTTTTGAAGGCGGTTTCTGAACGTCTGCAAAAAGAGACCGTTTTGCTAGAGCAAAGAAAGACCGAAAAAGAAAACTATCTAAAATTATTAAAGAAAAAAAACAGGCGCTATAAACGTATGATTGCCCAGTTAGAACGGGCAAAAAGACGTCTGTCAAAGGTCATAGAAGAACTGAACCTTAAGTCACAGGCTACAAAATATGCATTTACACCCGTTACTAAAGAAAATCAGTTTGAATTCCGTTTACAAAAAGGACGGTTAAATTTACCTGCCCCTGGCAAGGCAGTGATTTTTAAGTCCCGCAAGCGTTCCAAAGGTTTTGCGGTTAAGTGTCCGTGGGGTACTGAAATACGGGCAATTTTTGATGGAACGGTGGTATTTAATGATTTTCTGCCCGGTTATGGAAAGGTTTTAATTGTTGATCATGGTAATAGATATATGAGTCTTATTGCCCAAGGGCAAAGTTTCAAAAAAAAGGTTGGACAAGAAGTAGTAGAAGGAGAAGTAATAGGATTGTCTGGAGGTGGACCATGGATTTCAGAAGGTATATATATTGAAATAAGGCACAATGGAAAACAACTCACTGCACCTTACTGGTTCGATCTTAGAGGTATTGAAATAGTGAGAAGATAGAGTAATAGTAAAGTAGCTTTTAAAGTGCTGAAAGTTAACGTGGTCACCCAATTTTTGAGGGAGCTGGAAATGAAATTAGAGCGCACACACATTTTTTTCTATTTTCTTTTTGGAATAGTCATATTGTTTATAACGGCGACAGCCTTATACATTAATCCCGCCAACCTTGCGGTTGCCGAGGATGATGACAACACAACTTATCGCCAATTAAAGCTTTTTTCCCAAGTGCTTGATCTTGTGGAAAGGGATTATGTAGAGCCTGTAAAGCCTAAAAAGTTAATATATGGCGCAATACAAGGCATGTTGAGCTCACTTGATCCTCATTCTGCCTTTATGAAGCCAGAAGATTTCAAAGAGTTGCAGGTAGAAACAAAGGGTAAGTTCACAGGTATAGGTATTGAAATCACCATCAAGGATGGAGTGTTGACAGTTGTTTCCCCTATTGAGGGTACTCCTGCATTTAAGGCCGGTATTCAAGCCAATGATAAGATCCTTAAAATTGATGGGAAAAGCACAAAGAATATGACCCTTATCCAAGCTGTGAAGCTGCTTCGGGGGCCAAAAGGAACAACTGTTACCATATCCATTTATAGAAGTGGCTGGAATAAGCTCAAGGATGTAAAATTGGTGCGTGATGTAATACCTATAAAGAGCGTTAGGTCAAAGGTTCTGGAAGATGGTTATGGTTATGTTCGTATATCAAACTTTCAGTCCAAGACAGAAAAGGAACTTAAAAAGGCGTTAAAGAAACTGGAAGGCAAGAGCGGTCTCAAAGGGCTTATACTGGACTTGAGGAATAATCCTGGTGGGCTTTTGGATCAAGCTGTTGCTGTAAGTGATGAATTCCTTGAATCTGGATTGATTGTTTACACTGATGGACGCCTTGAAGATGCAAAGATGAGATTCTATGCAAAACCCAATAAGGTGCATCATAATTATCCGCTGGTTGTTCTTGTAAATGGAGGAAGCGCAAGCGCTTCAGAGATTGTGGCAGGAGCCCTGCAAGACAACAAACGTGCCGTAATAGTTGGTACACAGACCTTTGGAAAGGGTTCTGTTCAGACTATTATCCCTCTAGAGGAAGGGGCTGCCATAAGGTTGACAACAGCCCGTTACTATACGCCAAGTGGCAGGTCTATTCAGGCAAAGGGAATCACTCCAGATATAGAGGTACACTTTATCCCGCCCACTGAAGATAAAGAAGAAAAAGACGTCTTTCATTTTATCAAGGAAAAGGACTTGGAAGGTCATCTGAAAGGTGATGGAGAAGATGCCAAGAAAAAAGATACAATGGACAAAAAAGGTGTAGAGAATGATGCTGAAAAGATGTTAAAGAAAGACAATCAGCTGCGCGAGGGACTGAGGATATTAAAGGCATTCAACATTTATAAGTCTCTTAATATTGGTGGGAATAGCTAATTACGCGCTAAGCTTGACTCAATAAAGGTGTCTTCCAATTAGACACAAGAAAAATAAAAAAATTAAAACAGTCAAAATAGGCCCTGAATCAAATAGGTTTCAGGGCCTTTTTCTTCATATTCTAGCCTTGTTTTTTGTGGGCTTGCCTTTGGCGTTGGTACTTATTCTGCCAACCCCTCCTGTAAAGAAGATTCAGCGCCCAGTCTTTGAAGATTTTTCCAAGGTTGAAGATTTATCCAAGGTACCAAAGGTACCAGTTGTAACCAAAAATGATATCAAAAAAACGCATATCGTTGCCAAAAAGGTGTCTAAAAGAAGGCATCTTCCCAAGATTGCCATCATCATTGATGACATGGGATACGAGTACATTATAGACGAAAAATTTATAAGGATGGCAGCCCCTCTTTCCTTTGCCTTTTTGCCCTATGGACCGAATACAAAGAGGCTAGCAAGGCTGGCCGCTTCAAAGAAGAGGGATATATTGGTGCATGTGCCAATGGAGCCAGATAATAAAAATGTGGACCCTGGCCCTGGTGTTCTTACACTAGACATGGACATAGATGCCCTTATAGAAACCTTAGAACAGAACATCAAGGCAGTACCTGGGGCTATTGGTGTGAATAATCATATGGGTTCTCGTTTCACTGCAAATAGGAAGGCAATGAAATATGTCCTTACTATTTTAAAGCAAAAAGGTCTTTTTTTTGTTGATAGTAGAACCACAAAAAAGACAGTTGCATTTGAGATGGCGCAAAAAATGGGAGTTCCTAGTGCAGAAAGGGCGGTG
>JAMOUE010000058.1 GCA_027068235.1 Deltaproteobacteria bacterium
TAAATCCTCTTATCACTTCTGGGTATATAAAGCGAAAAGATGCTGTGTACATCCTTAAAAATCTGGCCGAGCTCGATACCATCCTTGGATTTTTGGATATAGGATCTGTGGAACTAGTAATACCAAATGAGGTAAAAGAGCTTGTGGTTCAACGCGAATATGCAAGAAGAAATAAGGATTTTCGTACAGCCGATAAGTTGCGAAAGGATTTGATGGAACGCGGTTTTGAGATAATTGATACCCCTTTAGGCCCAAGGTTAAGACAGATCAGGCAGGAACCGTGCAGGATGGATAAAGATGCCTAGCAATAATAAGGGAAGTAGCACACTGCGGGTGGCAAAGTCTGCCAAATCCGTCAGTGCCGCAGTGTTTCTTTCACGCATCTTTGGGCTTGTACGAGAACAGGTTCTTGCCATCCTTTTTGGTGCAGGCACCCAGATGGATGCCTATGTAGTTGCCTTTCGCATACCAAATCTCTTAAGAGACCTCTTTGCCGAAGGTGCATTGAGTTCTGCCTTTGTAACCGTATTTACAGAATACGAGCATAATAAAACCAAGGAAGAAACCAACCGCCTAGTAGGCAACGTCTTTACGGCGATCTTCGTGCTGTTGAGCATAATCTGCATCCTTGGCATCATCTTTTCCAAAGAATTGGTTTTGCTCATGGCACCAGAGTTCTCTCAAATACCGGGCAAGGTGCTACTTACAACCAATCTGACCCGCATAATGTTTCCCTTTCTTTTGTTGATATCCTTGGCAGCTCTACTAATGGGTCTATTGAATACCAGGGGATACTTCTTTATCCCATCTTTTGCATCAAGTTGTTTCAACCTAGGATCAATAATCATTGGTGGCGGCCTTGCGTTGATCATTCCCCAACTAGGCTATCCAGCCATCTACGGAATGGCCATCGGCACGCTTGCCGGAGGTGGTTTGCAACTCTTGATTCAGACTCCAGCCTTTAAGAAAGAAGGATTCCGCATCAGGCCCATTCTTGATCTTAAGGACCCTGGATTGAGAAAGATTGGCAAACTTATCGTGCCTGCAATTGTAGGACTCTCAGCAACACAGATAAATATATTTATAAATACTAACTTCGCTTCAAGATGTGTGGAAGGAAGCGTTGCATGGCTCAATTATGCCTTTAGACTAATGCAGTTTCCTATTGGTCTTTTTGGCGTGGCGTTGTCTGTAGCAACATTGCCTCTAGTTGCCAAACAGGCCACCAAGGGACGTATTGATCAGCTTGGAGACACTCTAGTTTCTTCCTTAACTTTGGCCTTTGCATTGACACTGCCTGCAGCCGTGGGGCTATGGATACTTGCAGAACCAATAATAGCACTTATCTTCCAACATGGACGGTTTAGTCATTTCGATACCGTCATGACAGGTCAGGCCTTAAAATTCTATTCGGTAGGCCTGATGGCATACTCTGCCGTTAAGATTATCGTACCTGTATATTATGCCTTGAACGATACAAAGTGGCCAGTAATAGGCAGCTTTATATCTGTGGCGTTAAATGTTGTCATTATATTGTTTACCCTTGAAAGGTTTCAGCACAGGGCCATAGCGCTTTCAACATCTCTTACAATTATCTTTAATTTTCTGTTTCTTTCCTTGATTCTTTACAAGAAAATGGGAGGCTATCCAGCCATGCGCCTTTGCCAAGCTGTTCTAAAGATTGCAGCTGCTTCAGGAATTATGGCCTTTGCAGTTTTTAGTTCTAAATCCCTGCTTCTTTTTGAAAACAACATGCTAGGTCTAATAGGGCAAGTAACGCTTGGAATGACAGTTGGAATTATAACCTACAGTGTATGCATTTTTTTGTTTAGACTCGAAGAAGCAAGAGAAATCTTAAAAAAGCTCATAGAATCTGTTACTAAACGCCTTTAATCTATAAAATTACATAACAACTTTCTCCCAATAACCTTGTAACTCTCCATATTGACTGCGTTGTGTAATGTAAGGGTTTATCGAAAAGGAAAAGATTCACAAAAAGTATATCAAAATTATGGATGTCTCTGTAAAGAAAATGGTTGTGGGTGGAATAGAGATAAAGGTCCTTAAAAAGCCCATAAAGAATCTTCACATTAGCGTTCACCCGCCTGATGGATGGGTGAGGGTATCAGCTCCCCTCTATTTTGGTGAAAAGGCCATACGCCTTGCAGTCATAAAGCGTCTTTCATGGATAAAGAAACACCAAGAGCGCATTCGGAGTCAAGCCAGGCAATCCCAAAGAGAAATGGTAAGTGGTGAGAGCCATTTCTTTCTTGGAAAACGCTATATTCTTCAGTTGAAGGAAAAAAGAGGCAAACAACAGGGCGTAAAAATAAGAGGTGAAAGGATGTATCTTAATATCCGACCTGGAGCCGACAGAAAAAGGCGGCTTTATGTTTTAAACGAATGGTATAGAAGCAAGCTTAAGGCCCTTTTGCTTGAGATGGTTTCAAAGTGGGAAAGGAAAATGGGCGTTAGTGTAAGAGAGTTTCGCATAAAGCGGATGAAGACCAGGTGGGGAAGCTGCAACCCTTTAGCCAGACGCATCTGGCTAAATCTTGAGCTTGTAAAGAAGCCACCCCACCTCATTGAATATGTACTTGTGCATGAGATGGTGCATTTTTTTGAAGGCCGCCATAATGGCAATTTCAAAGCGCTTATGGATAAATTTTTGCCTAACTGGCGGCTCTACAGGGATGAATTAAACAGGTCTCAAATAACAGAATGATTAACCTCAAAGGGTTCAGATTAAGCCTAGTTCAGTACAGTTTAGTAGTACATGATCCGCATAATCTGGGTTTATCTGCCTGAAACCTTTTCCTTGACCAAATTTTCATGAGCTCGTTTGGAAAAGTTCTTTAGTTCAAAAATTTTGGTTGTAATTTTATGTGGGTTAATATTGTTTTCTTTTTCAATAGAACTATAGCCTTTTGTTGACAAAGGGGCTTTGGCGTCTTTGAGGTGCTTACTGGCCGCCAAGAGCTTTTGAAGATTTTCCAACAAGCCATTTTCTCCATAGACTTGTTTCATCAACATATCATGAAACATAAAACAGGCCTCAAGGGCATTTTTGCATTTTCTTCGTTTCATATCTAAGGTCCACTGAAAACGTCTCAATCTGTCTTGGACCTTTGGAGGATATTTGGCTATTTCTTCCTCAATAATTCTCTTTCGTTCTCTTTCAAAACTTTCCTGGTCAAGCTCATGCAAGATGGCAAACTGATCAAAGATGTTGCTGTCTTTTTTAGACTTTTGCATCTTTTTCCTCCTCCTGATTTTGCCCTCTTAAAGCGCAAATGTCATTCCAGATTTGGCTGGGTTTTACCTTAACAATTCCTTCCGCCTCACAAGAAAGAATGGCCTCGCCAAGATGGATGGAAGTTTTTTTCACATTTATAAATTTTGGTGGAATAACTTTTCATGCAGGCCTGTTAGAGAGTGTGAAAAATGCTTCCCTTCAGCCTATACCTGACAAAATCTTCCCAGGCTGTCTTTATAATTAGTTTTTATACACTATGTTAGTTCAAAAGTAATTATTAAAATTTTAACAATATCTTTTTCTTTTGTGCTAAGGGATTAAGCAAAAAATTATGGTACTAGTCCGCTTTTGATATCTTGCACAAGTTTTACAAGGCTTGGATTTGATGGTCTTAATCTGGCAATGATATCCGCCTCCTTTACTGCCCTATCCATGAGTCCTGCCTTAAAGGTAAAAAATGTCATAAGAGCTCGTAACTTTACGTTGAAAGGTTCTAGAACCAAGGCCCTTTCTAGAGTTTCTATGGCTTCTGTAAGTTGGTCATCGAAGTACTTACATACTGCCCTTAAGGCAAGGGCCATTACATCTCCTTTTTTTTCTTTCACAAGGGCATCAAGTATAGACAAGGCTTGGTCATATCTTTTAAGAGATACTAACGCAAC
>JAMOUE010000059.1 GCA_027068235.1 Deltaproteobacteria bacterium
AAAACGGACGCGAATATGAGTTTTCTTTGACAGAGGATGATGATTTTATCCTGGATTTTAAACGCTCCAAAATGGTTCTTGAGCCGCGTCAGGTCCTTCCTGAGCAGAAGATAAAGGCTGCTCCTACAGAGGCATTGATAAGGGCCAAGGGCCTTGAGGAAAAGGCCGAGTTTCAGTGGAGGGTGCTAATGCCACTTTCTACGTTGTTGCTTTCCCTGTGCGGCATAGCCTTGGCCCTTCGGTTTACACATGCGCGAGGTGGCAAAAATAACGCTATGATAGCGGGGCTTCTCATATTTACCATCTACTACAACCTGGTGGCTCTTTTGAAAAAATGGGTGGCTGGGGGAATGGTTCCCTTGATCCCTGGTCTGTGGCTTGGGCCTATAGCCTTGAGCATACTTTGCATCCTGCTGTTTATGCCTGAACTCAGGCCTTTTTTTACCTCTCTACAAAAGGGAACCAAGTCATGAAGATATTGGATTTCTATGTGGTAAAGGTCTTTCTGCGGTACTTTGGGCTTGTTCTAATGGTGCCTGGAATCCTTTTCTCCCTTTTTGAGCTCATATCCCAGCTCGACAAGGCAGGGAAGGGGACTTTTACGAGCCTTGATGCAGTCCTGGTAGTGCTTTTGACGTTACCGGAACGTTTGATAGAACTGATTCCTGTTGCCACCTTTCTAGGGGCCCTTGCTGGCCTTGGCAGACTTTCAGATCAGGGTGAGCTTCTGGCAATGGAGGCTTCAGGTCGGTCATTTTTTGATGTTTTCACAGGAATTGCCTTGGGTTTGGGCCTTGTAACTTTTCTTGCCCTTGGTACAGGAGAGTTTGTTGTTCCAACATTGGCACAAAAAGCTGCTTCTTTGAGGCTAAAGGCAGAGTCAACCAAAGAGCTTACCTATACAGAGGGAGGCTTTTGGGCCAAGCGCAACAAGACCTTTCTGCACGTTGGTAATGTGGCTTCAAAGGCAGGAGCGGAACGCATAAGTATCTACCAGTTTGATGACAACGGAACCTTGGTGAAATATATCAGAGCAGACTCTGCAATGATAGCCAAGGATGGCTGGACACTTCAAAATGTGACCGTAAAAGAGATAAAAAAGATGGAGATCTTTACCAGGCGTCTTTCCAAGTTAAAGGTACCATCCTTTTTGGACAAAAAAGATATGAAGGCCTTGGAGCTGTCTCCAGAAGATCTGTCAGTTGTAGATCTGTGGTCATACGTCAGGGCCTTGAAAAATGGCGGTCAGAATCCCGACCATTTTGTACTGGCCCTTTGGAGAAAGTTGACAAGGCCCCTTTTTGCCCTATGTCTCTCCCTTCTGGCAGCAGCCTTTGTCTATGGTTCTGTACGAAGGGGCTCAATGGGGCCCAGGATAGCAATCGGGCTTGTGGTTGGGCTTATATTCTATTTCTTCGACCAGATAACCATGCAGCTTGGCCTGCTTTGGGGCTTGCCCCCTGTCATTACCGCATTTATCCCAGTGTTGATCTCGGCTGCAGGTTCAGCAGTTCAGATAAAAAGGGTGATGTGAGATTTTATTGATTAGCAGGCTGAAAAGGGTGGTTTAGGTTGCAGGTTTAAGCTGAATTGTCCATTTAAGACGAATCTATTTCCACGTTCAGAAAGGATGAGGTCTTGCACCTTTATTTCAAAGGGCTTCTTTTTTGCCATAATGTCTAAAACATAAAATCCAGCCCTTTTTTCTGCCGCTTTCTTTATAGATGTTATTGATGGCGCACAAAGATGGAGACTTTTTGGGGCCTTATCATCGTCTACGCATATAAAACGTCTATGAGAATGGCCAAATAGAAAAAGCTCTATTCCCTTTGAGATTCGAAGGGCTTCCAGTGCTTTATTGTCGAGAAGCTCCTTTCTCTTTTTTACAAGTCCACTTACAGATGGATGATGAATAAGGACAATCTTTAAAGATTTCTTGTCAGAAAGTTCGTCAAGGGCCACAGAAAGTTTCCTAAGCTGCTTTTTCCCAAGCCGTCCGGTAGCCTTTAAAAGGCTGCAGGGATAACTGCTTGAAAGTCCAATAAGTGCAATGTTTTCAACAACATCTATTTGGGGAAACAGATTGTTTTCTCCAGCTTTTTTTATTTGGCTTTTCTCTGTGTCTGTAATGGAGAAAAATCTGCCTAGGATTTTTTCCATATCAACTGCCGAATCTTTTATGTAGAGGTCATGGTTTCCTGGAACGAGTTTTACAGGGGCTATGGAGTGCATGTCGTTAAGCAGGCTTTCAGACTTTTGAAACTCTTTTTTCATTCCAAGGTGCGTCAGGTCTCCGGTGATGCATATAACTTCTGGTGCAAGATTTTTTAAGGTTTCAAGTAGTACGGGGAAAATATCATAGTTGACCTGCCTTTTTCTTTTCAGATACCAGTTTGCAAGGCCAAGCAGTCGTTTGTTCATGATCTTTTGAAAAGAAATGGCATCAGGACAGAAGATGTGAAGGTCTGAAAGGTGGACAATTCGCAAGTACTTTCTCCAAATTAAGACAGAAAATTTTTGTTTTTCACAGTGTGTAGGATAATATCTATCAAATGGCTGCACCATCAAGCAAGTGTGTAATTTTGAATGGGGAGTATTTATGAATAAGACGTATTTGCTTTTTACAAAAGAGAGTAAAGTCAGGATCTGGGGGCTGACTTCTCCTGAAAGGATAAAAAGGGTATTAGGTGATGCTGTTGTCTGTGTTGATGATCTTGACTCCATACCAGATGAGGCAAGGGTTTTGATCTTCAGAGGGGATTTTCTCTATGAGGACAGACTTGTGAAATCCTTTGTGGAGTGTGCAGATACCCTTTTGTATGTAAAAAGGTTTGGAAAGAAGATCTTTGTTGCTGCAAATGTAATGAAAAAGGATGCCTTGGCTGCTTTAAAGGTCATTGAAGGTAAGGCAGAGCCGTCTATTTTGAAAGATGTCCAGATCCACTCCCCCAAAACCGTTGCCTCTGGCTTTCACAAGCATCTTCGGAAGTTTGAGCCTCCTTTTGTCCTTCCTGTATCCAAGAGAAAGGCAAGGGAGCTTGAAGACAAACTCTTTGACTGGTCATACAAGGGGGTTACAGACCTTGTAACCAAGTGGTGGTGGCCAAAGCCTGCCAAAGAGGTTGTGCGCGCGTGTGTAAAGCTTGGGATAAGGCCTAATCACGTGACCACAGTTGGAATGATCCTTGTACTCATTGCAGGATACCTTTTTTATGAAGGGTATCTGGGTCTTGGTCTTCTTGCGGCATGGATCATGACCTTTTTGGATACTGTGGATGGAAAGCTTGCTAGGGTTACTGTTACTTCCAGCCGCTTTGGCCACTATTTCGATCATATTATCGACATAGTGCATCCGCCCTTTTGGTATCTGTTGTGGGGTATTGGCATTGAGAAAAGTGGTCAGTATTTTCTTGATTATCCCACAGCGCCCATTTACTGGGCAATTTTTCTTGGATACATAGCTGGACGATTATGTGAAGGTTTTTTCCAGTGGTTCATTGAGCGATTTGGAATCTTTTGCTGGAAACCAGTGGATTCGCTCTTCAGGCTCATCACTGCCAGGAGGAATCCATGCCTCATCATACTTACCTTGTCCTATCTTGTTGGAAGGCCCGATTACGGGCTGGTTGGCGTTGCCGTATGGACTGTTTTGACAACTGCATTTCTCTTTGTAAGGCTTCTTATGGCCTTTTTCCAAAAGGTGAGAGGAAGAAAGATAACGTCTTGGTTGAGTGAGCCACACAAATACGGGTCACCAACAGGTTTGTTGCACAGGTGGTTTGTAAAGAGATAGCAGATGGTCTGTGTCCGTGCCCCAGAAAGGAACAAGATAGGTATAATATTCAATCCCAAGGGTGGTGCGAACAGTAAAAGGGAGGCGCAGGTAACAGCGCTTCTTTCAAGACTTGGCAAGGTT
>JAMOUE010000060.1 GCA_027068235.1 Deltaproteobacteria bacterium
GTGCAATACGAAGCTTCTGTTCATAGGCAATCAAGGTATCATAATTAACACTTTGAGCCAACCGGCCGAGGAGGTGAGTTATGTCTCTGTTTATAAGGTTGTCAAAAATGGCATGATTTCTAGAATCTTTTTTACAGGTAGCTTTTATAATGAATAGATCCCTTAAAATTGAACCAATCAGGGAGACAGATAAGCGGACCATCTCCTTGGAGGATGCAAGGTGGGCAACACCTTCCAAAAAAGTAAGGTCCCTGTCTTTGCTTTCTAAAAAAGCAACAAGTTTCTTTTTGGCATCTAAGACTTCTAATATCTTGTCCTTGTTATCAAGTGCTAGATCATTTATTAGAAACTCCAAAAAGCGTTGGTCGTTGGAGCTGATAGACTCTGACAAATCCTTCAACTCGTCCAAGTCTCTCTGGGATGGATGGTGCCTCAATATCTGGCAACGTGACAGTATTGTTGGCAAAATGGTCCCTGTGGAAGATGCTGATAACAGAAATAGATTATGTTCTGGTGGTTCCTCAAGGATCTTAAGCAAGGCATTTGCAGCGTTTATGCCCAGGGCCTCGGCATCATGAATCAAAACTACTCGCCTTTTTACTTCTAGAGGTGCAAATACCACCTGTTCTTGGATATGTCTTATCTGTTCTATTCGTATAGTATCATTTTCTGGCTCGATCTGGATGAAGTCGGGATGAGTTAACGAGGCCAGTTTTTTACAACTTGTGCATTGATTACAAGGGCTAAGATAATCTTTTTCAGATCTTAAAGGGTTGTCACAAATGAGAAGGGCGGCCAACTTTGATAAAAGTTTTCTTCTTGCATTACTTCTGTGATCAACTATCAGATAGGCATGAGCCAGCCTTTCTGCCTCTAAGGCCTTTGCTATCAATTTTATGGGAGAATGTCCGCCTTGGTACATGGCTTAAGCCTAATTACCAAGGTGAAAGAATGATCCACCTCCCTTAAGCCAGTCAGGAATGCCGGGAAGGAAACCAGTCTCGGGTTCCAGTCGTGGGAGGCGATCCCTTCTCAGGGCTTCCCAGATTATACGTCCTCTATTTTCTTCAGACGCTGTGACAATTTGTCCTGTCCTTTTATCAACTGGAACAAATGCGATTCCATCAGGTATGTCGTAGCCTTTTTTGGTAAGGTCCTTAACGGTGGTCTTCATAAAGTTTGTCCAGACTGGACAGGCTGCTTTTCCGCCAGTTTCAAGTTTACCAAGAGATTTTTTGTCTTTTCTCCCTATCCATACCCCAGCAACTACTTCTGGACTGAATCCAACGAACCAGGCATCATGATAGTTGTCTGTAGTTCCTGTTTTGCCTCCTACTGGAATTCCTACTGCCCTGGCCCTTTTTCCTGTGCCGTTTTCCACAACACCAATTAGAAGATATGCCATCTGAAATGCAGTTATTGGGTCCAATGCCTGACGAAACTCAGGAGTTAGTATCTCTAAGATACGTCCATCCCTATCTGTTATTTGATCCACATATTGGGGAGTAACCACCTTTCCAGTGTTTACGAAAGTGCTGTAGGCAGTGACCATCTGAACCAATGGGACTGCAGATGAACCAAGTGCAATGGATAGGTCATGGGCAAGTGGAGTAGTTATGCCCATTAGCCTGGCTTGATGTATAACTGCGTTAATTCCCACCATTCTAGCAATTTTTACTGATACTACATTTCTTGAATATGTGAGTGCTGTTCTTATGGTGATAGGTCCCATGTAGGCCTTGTCAAAGTTTTGAGGGCGCCATGGCCTATTATTTCTCGTACCGGGGAATGAGATGGGTTCGTCAACAATTATAGAGTTTGGCTGGATAAGCCCTTTTTTCATTGCTGCCGAATAGACCACAGGCTTAAATGCAGAGCCAGGCTGCATTCTTCCTTGAATTGCCAGGTTAAATTTACTTTTTTTGAAATCTTGCCCCCCGACCATGGCCCTTATGGCACCAGTCTGGGCATCAATGGCCAGCAGTGCCCCTTGGATATTCTTTTTAAGCAGTTTGTCCCATCTATGCCTCTTTTTAACTGCTTCTAAGCCCTTTACCAGGGATTCGAAAGCAGATTTTTGCCATGTTGAGTCAAGGGTAGAATAGATCTTCAAACCATCTTTGAAGAGACGATCCACACCGTATCTTTTAATAAGTTCTTTTTTGAGATCTTGAAGAAAGTATTCAGAACCAATAGGTGGAGTAATGTGTTCACTTTCAAATACGAGTTTTTTCTGAGCTGCTTTTTCTTTTTCTTCCCTTGTGATGAAGCCTTCTTCAAACATCCTTCTAAGCACATATAGTTGACGTTTTTTGGCCCTCTCAAAATGTTTAAGGGGATTATATTTGCTAGGAGCTTGGGTAAGTCCAGCGATTAAGGCGCACTCTGCAATATCTAGCTGGCTTGCATGTTTGTTAAAATAGGTCCTTGCTGCAGCTTCTACACCATATGCCCCACTACCTAAATAGATGTTATTCAAATAGATATTTAATATTTCATTTTTGCTCAGGCTTCCATCTATCTGCCATGCAAGTATCGCCTCTTTAACTTTTCTTAGCCAACTCCTCTCTGGTGAAAGTAGTAAAGATCTTGTCACCTGCTGGGTTATTGTGCTCGCTCCTTGCACTATACCTCCAGCTTCCATATTCTTGATTGCAGCCCTTATGACACCTAGAAAATCAATACCCCTGTGTTCATAGAACCTGGCATCTTCGGCTGCCAGAAATGCATAAATTAAACGTTTTGGAATCTTATCGAGGGAGATAGGCCATCTTTTTTCTTTGTACCAGTAGGCAATAACCTTTCCATCACTACTGTAAACCTCTGTAACCATGGGTGGCCTATAGTTTTTTAATGTCGATATTGGTGGTAGCTCCAGCATCATATAGGCTGCCATGCCTATCATGGCTATAGTTGTCACAAAAAGGCATGATAGCCAGATTATGAGCACTAGGGGTTTGGCGTCCCAGATGCGCGTTTTTTTCTTGTTTGTTTTGGCCATAACTGAATCTCTAAATTTACCTGACTAAGAACCGCTCTACAACTTGTTTCAATAGTATAAAATGGTTATTGCTGACACATTCATACAAATTCATGGACTTATTTCCAACTCTTGATATTATATTATGGCTTTTGAGTAATTTTTCATATTAGCCGCTTATTGCAATCTTACTGCTTATGAATACTGGGAAATTATTATGAGAAACATCATCGTCTTTAGTGGTTCTCCTAGAAAGGAAGGCAACAGCGACTTACTGGCAGATGCATTTGTTTCTGGAGCAACGGGGGCCGGTGCAGATGTGGAAAAGATACGTCTGTATCAGAAAGACATTTCTCCCTGTATAGAATGTGGAGGCTGTGACGAAACCGGTATATGCATTCTTGATGACGATATGAGAGAAATTTATGCCAAGTTGGAAATGGCAGATGTTGTAGTCCTTGCATCTCCCATCTTTTTCTATAACATTACCTCTGGTTCTCAGGCCCTTGTTGAGAGATCCCAGGCATTTTGGGTTAGGCAGTACGTTCTAAAACAGGGAAGCATAGGCGGCAAGAAGCGTGATGGAATATTCTTATCGGTTGGAGCCACAAAGGGTAAATTGCTTTTTGATGGGAGCCTTAGGGTAATGAGGTATTTCTTTGATGCCATTGGAGGAAAGTTGCAGGCAGCTTTACTTGTGAGAGGGGTAGAGAAAAAAGGCCAAATCAAACAACTTCCTGATATGCTTGAAAAGGCGGAACGCCTTGGAATGGTTGCTGCGGATAGTGGTGACTATTCTGAGGTAGATGGAATTTGGTTACCAGGGTAAACGGATAAATGAAATCCACCTTTGTTCTAGGGCAAATTGAGGGCGTAGTTGTTAAAAGGCTCAAAAAACACCTAGATCATAGGGGGTGGTTGTGTGAG
>JAMOUE010000061.1 GCA_027068235.1 Deltaproteobacteria bacterium
AAAACAGCCCATTATCTATGCAGGTGGCGGTGTAATTATCGCAAATGCCCATAAGGAGCTTAGAAAGCTTGCCGAGTCAATATATGCCCCTGTGACCATGACATTGATGGGGCTTGGTGGGTTCCCGGGCACTCATGAGCAGAGTCTTGGTATGCTTGGTATGCATGGAACCTACTGCGCCAATATGGCAATGGCCAATACCGACTTGATCATAGCAGTTGGTGCTAGGTTTGATGACAGGGTTACAGGAAAGATAGAGGCCTTTGCCCCCAATGCCAATGTTATCCATATTGATATAGATCCAACCTCTATCCAGAAGAATGTAAAAGTGGATGTGCCAATCGTAGGGGACTGTAAAAGGGCATTAAAGAAGCTTGTTAAGGCAATAGAAGAAGATGGTAGACCTCAAGAGGTATGGAAGGAAAAGTTCAAGCCTTGGTGGGATCAGATCCATGCCTGGGAACAGAGGCACCCTCTTACATACAAGACAGAACCAGGCGTAATCAAACCTCAGTATGTAATTGAGAAGCTCTATGAACTTACCAAAGGCAAGGCCATCATTACTACTGAGGTTGGCCAGAACCAGATGTGGACGGCGCAGTTCTATAAGTTTGATGAGCCCCGCACACTTCTCACCTCTGGAGGCTTAGGTACCATGGGATATGGATTCCCTGCCGCCGTTGGTGCCCAGATGGCATTTCCAAACAAGTTGGTCATAGATGTGGCAGGCGATGGCAGTATCCAGATGAACATTCAGGAAATGGCCACAGCCATGGAACAGAAGCTTCCAATAAAGATTATTATTCTCAACAATCAGTTCCTTGGCATGGTACGCCAGTGGCAGGAACTATTTTACGATAGGCGTTATGCTGCCACAGAGTTTACGGTAACTCCAGACTTTGTAAAACTTGCTGAAGCATATGGTGCCAAGGGTTTCAGGGCCACTAAGCCAGAAGAGGTTGAAGAAACCTTGAAGAAGGGTTTGGAAACCGACTGTTTGACCATAATGGAGTTTGCCATTGCAAGAGAGGAAGGAGTATTTCCAATGGTTCCTGCTGGTAAGGCAACCACTGAGATGCTGCTTGTTTAACTTCATAACTAGAAAACAGGGCCTGCCCTAAGCAGGCCTTTAATAAATAAAGAGTCAGGAGTTTTAACCCATGAAACATACCCTTTCTGTACTGGTAGAAAATGAACCTGGAGCCCTTTCACGCATAACAGGGCTTTTCAGTGGCAGGGGTTTTAATATTGAAAGCCTTTGTGTTGCTCCAACCTTGGATCAGACAATGTCTCATCTGACGTTGGTGACCTCTGGTGATGAATTCATAATTGAGCAGATAATCAAGCAACTCAACCGTCTTGTTGATGTTTACAAGGTTGTGGATGTAAGTGAAGGCGAGTTTGTTGAAAGAGAGATGGCCCTTATTAAGGTGAGGGCAGAAGATGAGACAAGGGCAGAGGTCTTGAGAATGTGCGATATCTTCAGGTGTAAGGTTGTTGATGTTAGCCCCAAGACCTATACCATTGAAGTCACCGGGCCAGAATCGAAATTGAAGGCAGTTATGGAGCTACTCAAGCCAATAGGTATAAAGGAGATCACCAGAACTGGCACTATAGCCATTCAGCGTGAAAAGAAGACAGTCTAAGTCCAGGAGTTGGAAAGATGAAAATATACTATGACAATGACGTAAAAAAGGGAATACTTGACGGTAAGACCATAGCTGTAATTGGTTATGGAAGTCAGGGACACGCCCATGCCCAAAACCTTAGAGATAGTGGACTCAACGTAGTAGTTGGGCAAAGACCAGGGTCTGCCAATTATGACCTTGCTGTAAAACACGGTTTTGAACCTGTTTCCGCAGCAGAGGCAGCCAAAAAAGCCGACCTCATCATGATACTTGTACCAGATCATGTTCAGGCTGACCTCTACAAGGAGGCCATAGAGCCTAATCTTGAGTCTGGTAACATGCTTTTGTTTTCTCATGGCTTTAATATACATTTTGGCCAAATAGTTGCGCCAAAGGATGTGGATGTGGCCATGGTCGCACCAAAAGGCCCAGGTCATCTTGTAAGGCGCGAATATGAAATTGGCCGAGGCGTGCCGTGTCTTGTTGCTGTTGAACAGGATGCCTCTGGTAACGCCCTTGATCTTGCCCTTGGTTATGCACAAGGGATAGGAGGAACAAGGGCAGGCGTTATAGAGACGACCTTTAAGGAGGAAACTGAAACAGATCTGTTTGGTGAACAGTGCGTCTTGTGTGGTGGAGTAAGTGAGCTTATTAAGGCCGGTTTTGAAACACTCATAGAGGCAGGGTATCAGCCCGAGATAGCCTATTTCGAATGTTGTCATGAGTTAAAACTTATCGTTGATCTCATATATGAAGGCGGCCTTTCAAGGATGAGATATTCCATCAGTGACACTGCCGAATATGGTGATCTTACCAGAGGTAAAAGGGTAATTACTGATGAAACTAGGAAAGAGATGAAACGCATCCTGGAAGAGATTCAGTCTGGCAACTTTGCCAAAGAATGGCTCCTTGAGAACAGGGTAAATCGTCCTGTGTTCAATGCTCTTAGAAAGAGAGAACGTGAACATAAGTTGGAGCAGGTGGGAGCGCGTTTGAGAGATATGATGAGCTGGCTGAAGAAGTAATAATCCAATCATGCAGAAAATCAGTGTGCCTGTGGCCAAGGAGGGCATACCATTTTTAGGTATGTCAGCCTTGGCTACTGTTGTTTTAGCAGTGCTGCAGTTGAAGGCTGCAGCACTTTTGTGTCTGGTATTAACAGGGTTTATTCTCTATTTTTTTAGAGATCCTTCAAGGATTATCCCAACTGAAGCAGATTTGATTACTTCACCGGCCGATGGTAAGGTTATTGAAATCGCAAAGACCCAGGAGCCTTATTTTTCAGGTGAAAGTACCATCAGAGTTAGTATCTTTATGAATGTTTTCAATTGCCATGTTAATAGGGCACCAGTGCATGGGAGGGTGATAGACATAAAGTACAGGCCTGGACGCTTTATGTCTGCCAACCAAAATAGGGCAATGGCTGAAAATGAGCAGGCGGCAATGCTGCTTGAAGATATGCAGGGCCGTAAGGTTACTGTTGTTCAGGTGGCCGGACTTATAGCCAGACGAATTGTCTGCTGGGCAGAGCCTGGTGATTATTTGCTTAGAGGGCAGCGTTATGGGTTGATTCGGTTCGGATCGAGACTAGATGTTTACCTGCCTGAAAGCACCACGCTTACAGTTGACACAGGCCAGAAGGTTGTTGCTGGCCAAAGTGTCTTGGGCAAAATGGAGAGTGCCTAAATGACTGAGATAAAAAATAAGAAAGGCTTTAAAAATCCGAAAAAACGTGCATATATCTTACCTAATTTGTTAACTAGCATCAGTCTTTTTGCAGGCTTTTATTCTCTCGTATCTAGTATAGATGGTAAGTTTCTTGCTGCAGCTTGGGCGATTCTAGTTTCTGGTATATTTGACGGCTTAGATGGACGAGTGGCAAGGATAACAGGGACAACCAGTAAGTTTGGGCTGGAGTACGACTCGCTGGCAGACTTGGTGGCCTTTGGCGTTGCTCCAGGAATCTTGGCATTTACTTGGGCCTTAAGAGGTTTTGGAAGGCTTGGCTGGTTGGCCGCATTTTTATATGTGGCAACTACTGCCCTTCGTCTTGCAAGGTTCAATACATTGGGTTCGCCTGGCCCAGGTTCTAAAAGTTATTTTTTAGGGCTTCCCTGCCCATCTGCAGCCGCAATGGTGGCTACTACAGTGCTCATGTGTAATCATTTTGGCATCAGTGGGCCTGTTCATCACTACGGACTTTTGATCATGATCTACGCATTGTCTTTTTTGATGGT
This sequence comes from Deltaproteobacteria bacterium, assembly GCA_027068235.1. Taxonomy (GTDB): domain Bacteria; phylum Desulfobacterota; class Dissulfuribacteria; order Dissulfuribacterales; family QOAL01; genus JAADCZ01. The sequence goes on from JAMOUE010000061.1 coordinate 3,866, forward strand.
GAGCAATGTTAGATACTTTAGCTTTAAAGAGAT
>JAMOUE010000062.1 GCA_027068235.1 Deltaproteobacteria bacterium
TCCAAAGGGCGAGACGCAACTTTCACCTGAGGAGAAGCTGTTACGGGCGATTTTTGGTGAAAAGGCCGGAGATGTAAAGGATACATCTCTTAGGGTTCCTCCTGGCGTTCAAGGCGTTGTAGTAGATGCCAAGGTCTTTTCGAGAAAGGGTATTCCAAAAGATGAACGTGCCAAAAAGCTTGAAGACATGGAGATTGCTGCAATCATGCAGGATCAAGAGGATGAAATAAACGTTATCAGGCGGACGGCACTTAAAAAATTGGAAGAGTACCTTGTGGGTAAAAAGCCAGCAGTGGTGATAAAAGATGCACGTCATCGACTTCTTCTCGATGCTGGTAAGAAGATCACCAAGGATGCCCTTAAAAGGGTACCTCTGCACAGGCTTCGGGATCTTATCCTTGAGGGAAGAAATTCGGTTGATCCATACGTTACAGATATACTTGATTGGTATGAGTCAGAGATTGAACGTATAAAGGAATTCTTTGAAGGTAAAATAGAAAGGCTCAAAAAGGGCGATGAGTTGCCTCCTGGCGTAATCAAGATGGTGAGAGTTTACGTGGCAATCAAGCGAAAGCTTGAAGTTGGCGACAAAATGGCCGGACGCCACGGAAACAAGGGTGTCGTGTCAAGGATCGTGCCTGTTGAGGATATGCCCTATTTTGAGGATGGGACACCTGTAGATATTATTTTAAACCCGCTGGGCGTTCCATCCCGTATGAATGTTGGTCAGATTCTTGAAGTACATCTTGGCTGGGGAGCTAAAAAGCTCGGTGAGCAGATTGCAGAGTTGGCCAAGAAGTATGAAATAGAAAAGGTAAAGGAGAAGATGGCCAAGATCTACTCCAAAGAGGAGTTGGATGTCTTGCTGTCTGGCCTGTCAGAAGAAGAGGTCAGAGAGCTTGCCCTTCATCTTGAAAATGGTGTCCCAGTTGCCACACCGGTATTTGATGGCGCAGACGAGGAGATCATTCGAAAGCTCTTGAAAGAAGGCGGACAGCCTGAGATTGGTCAGGTCACCCTTTACAACGGACTTACAGGTGAGCCTTTTAAGGAGAAGATTACTGTAGGTGTAATGTATATGCTCAAGCTTCACCACCTTGTCTCTGATAAGATCCATGCCCGTTCTACAGGACCTTACTCCCTTGTTACACAACAGCCACTTGGCGGTAAGGCCCAGTTTGGTGGTCAGAGGCTTGGAGAAATGGAAGTTTGGGCCATGGAAGCATACGGAGCGGCCTATTCCTTACAGGAGTTTCTGACTGTGAAATCCGATGACGTTACAGGAAGGTCACGGATGTACGAAAAAATAGTAAAAGGCAATAACTTCCTTGAGGCAGGCATCCCTGAATCCTTTAACGTGCTTGTTAAAGAGCTTCAGGGTCTCTGCATGGACATTGAGCTGCTTGAGGATGTTTAGTTAAAATTGGTTGAAGCATCGTGCCCTGTAGATGAAAGCAGGGCACGGTAACATCAATTATAAAATTTCATAAGAGGTCTATTTATGGACGATCTTCTTTCCCTGTTTACCAAACCAAAGGATCCTTTGAACTTTAAGGCGGTTAGGATCTCTATCTCTTCCCCTGAGACTATTCTCAAGAGGTCTCACGGAGAGGTAAAACAGCCTGAAACTATCAATTACCGCACCTTTAAGCCAGAACGCGATGGGCTTTTCTGTGCCAAGATATTTGGCCCGGTAAAGGACTATGAGTGTCTGTGCGGTAAGTACAAAAGGATGAAACACAGGGGTATTGTGTGTGAAAAGTGTGGCGTCGAGGTCATTCAGTCAAAGGTCAGGCGCCAGCGTATGGCTCACATCTCTCTTGCTGCTCCTGTGGCGCATATATGGTTTCTCAAAAGCCTTCCAAGCAAGATCGGTGCGCTTTTGGATCTTAGCCTGAAAGAGCTCGAAAGGGTACTATACTTTGAATCCCATATTGTTATCGAGTCGGATATTCCTGATATTCCTGTTGGTATGCTCATGTCTGATGAGACATACCAAAAGAACTATGAACAGTTTGGGGATAAGTTTCAGGTCGGCATTGGTGCAGAGGCAGTCCACTATCTTTTGAGCCACCTTGATCTCGATCAGGTATCCCAAGAGCTCAGGGAGGAGATGCAAAAGACCAAGAGCGAGGCCAAAAGGAAGAAGCTTGGTAAAAGGCTTAGGGTAGTAGAGGCCTTCAGGGGGTCTGGAAACAGACCAGAGTGGATGATTTTAAACGTTATTCCTGTGCTTCCTCCTGACCTTCGTCCTCTGGTGCCTCTAGATGGAGGCAGGTTTGCAACATCTGATTTGAATGACCTGTACCGCAGGGTCATCAACAGAAACAACAGGCTTAAAAGACTCAAAGACCTTGATGCGCCTGACATCATAATCAGAAATGAAAAGCGCATGCTTCAGGAGGCGGTTGACGTCCTTTTTGACAATGGCAGACGCGGCAGGGTTGTTACAGGGCCAAACAAAAGACCTCTCAAGTCCCTGTCAGACATGCTCAAGGGAAAGCAGGGGCGTTTCAGGCAGAATCTTCTTGGAAAACGTGTCGATTACTCTGGCCGTTCTGTTATCGTTGTTGGACCAGAGCTTAAACTTCATGAGTGCGGTCTGCCAAAGCGCATGGCCATTGAGCTTTTCAAGCCGTTTATCTATAACAAATTGGAGAAGAAGGGGCTTGTCTCTACCATAAAGAGCGCCAAGAAGATGGTAGAGAAGGAACTGCCAGAGGTGTGGGACGCACTTGATGAGGTGGTCAGGGAGCATCCCGTTCTCTTAAACCGTGCCCCAACCCTTCACAGGCTAGGTATCCAGGCATTTGAGCCAGTACTTGTTGAAGGAAAGGCCATCATGCTTCATCCCCTGGTCTGTACTGCCTATAACGCTGATTTTGACGGCGATCAGATGGCTGTCCATGTGCCTTTGTCTGTTGAGGCACAGACCGAGGCCAGGGTTCTTATGATGTCCACCAACAACATCTTGTCTCCTGCCCACGGCTCTCCAATCATAACAGCAACCCAGGATATCGTTCTTGGGGTCTATTACATGACTCGCGAAAAGCCCAAGGCCAAAGGTGAAGGTAAATCCTTCAACTCTGTTGATGAAGTGATACTTGCCTATGACGAAGGTGCTGTTGCCTTACAGGCAGCTATAAAAGTCATGCTGGATGGCGAGTTGGTTGATACCACGGTTGGGCGTGTGCTCCTCTATGACATCGTGCCAGATGAAGTGCCTTTCTCTATGGTGAACAAGGTCATGAGAAAGAAGGATCTTGCCCAGCTTATTGACAAGGCCTACAGGGCAGCAGGCGCTAAAAAGACCTGTATTATGGCTGATAGGCTCAAGGATCTTGGTTATCAGAACGCCACCATTGCGGGGCTTTCCATCAGCATCAATGACATGAAGATTCCAGAGAGTAAGGGAGAGATCCTTGATCGTGCCCAGAAGGAGGTGGCTGAGGTCCAGACCCAGTATGCGGAAGGTCTTATTACTGATGGAGAGCGTTACAACAAGGTCATTGACATCTGGACCAGGGCTACCGATGAAGTAGCCAAGGTCATGATGGAGAATATGTCCAAGGAGTACATTGAAGACGATGATGGCAACAAGATAGAGATTCCAAGCTTCAACCCCATCTTCGTTATGGCCGACTCTGGAGCAAGGGGTAGCAAGGATCAGATAAGACAGCTTGCTGGTATCAGGGGACTTATGGCAAAGCCCTCTGGTGAAATCATCGAAACCCCGATTAAGGCGAACTTCAGGGAGGGGTTGAGCGTTCTCGAGTACTTCATCTCCACACATGGTGCACGAAAGGGTCTGGCAGATACGGCCCTTAAGACTGCTAACTCTGGTTATCTCACAAGGCGTCTTGTGGATGTTGCCCAGGACTCCACCATTACAATGGATGACTGCGGAACCATCGACGGTATCGAGATGGATCATCTCATGGAAGGTGGTGAGATAATACAGAGGGTTTCTGAGAGGGTGCTTGGTAGGGTTGCCCTCATGGATATAGTTGATCCGATTACAGGAGAGGTCCTTGTTCCTGCCAATGAAGAGATTGACGAGGAAAAGGCCAAAAAGATAGAAGAGGCTGGTATCTCAAAGGTTGAGATACGTTCTGTTCTCACCTGCCGTGCCCCATTTGGTGTTTGCGCCAAGTGTTACGGCAGGGATTTGGCCCGTGGAAGCATGGTTGTAAGGGGCGAGGCCATTGGAATTATTGCTGCCGAGTCCATTGGTGAGCCAGGTACTCAGCTAACCATGCGTACCTTCCATATTGGTGGTACGGCTAGCGGTAAGGCAGAGCAGGCAGAGATTCGTTGTAACGGTGTTGGGACAGTAAAGCTTGAAAAGGTCATAACTGTTACCAATGCCGCTGGTAGAGAGGTAGTGCTCAACAGAAATGGCGAGATAGTGATAGTTGCGCCAGACGGCAGGGAGCGTGAGCGCTATCCGGTTATCTACGGTGCAGAACTTCTTGTAAAGGAAGGTCAGCACGTAGAGCCAGGCACAAAGCTTGCCCAGTGGGATCCTTATACTATCCCAATTCTGACTGAGGTTGGGGGTAAGGTGAAGTTTGGTGACATCATCGAGGGTGTGACCATACAGGAAAAGGTTGACCCTGTTACCGGAAAGGCCTCAAAGGTTGTTATCCAGTACAAGGCCTCAGAGTATCGTCCAAGGATTTCTATTAAGGATGAAAGGGGCCGTACAAAGAAGCTTATTCAGACAAAGGGAGATGCCCGATACCAGCTTCCTGTTGGCGCTATTATCACAGTCAATGAGGGAGATATAGTTGAGCCTGGTCATATCCTTGCCAAAATCCCTAGGGAAACCACAAAGACCAAGGACATCACCGGTGGTTTGCCAAGGGTTGCAGAGCTTTTTGAGGTTAGAAAGCCAAAAGAGTACGCTATTATCTCAGAGATAGACGGTGTTGTCTCCTTTGGAAAGGATGTGAAGAACAAGCGCCGCATCATCATAACCCCAGAATATGGTGAACCAAGAGAGTACCTCATACCAAGGGGTAAGCATATTGCCGTACACGAAGGTGATTATGTGCGTGCCGGCGAGCCGCTTATGGATGGAGTGTTGAATCCAAACGACCTTCTTAGAGTCAAGGGCATAAAAGAGCTTGCCCGTTACCTGGTTGATGAAATCCAGGAAGTTTACAGGCTCCAGGGTGTTAAGATAAATGACAAGCATATTGAGGTAATTGTCCGCCAGATGCTCAAACGTGTAAAGATTACAAGCGTTGGAGACAGCCGTTTCATGTTGGGCGAGCAGGTGGAACGCCACGTGTTCGAAGAAGAAAATGAGAGGATACTTGCCCAGGGCGGAGAGCCGGCAACTGCTGAACCACTCCTCCTTGGTATTACAAGGGCCTCTTTAACCACAGACAGTTTCATCTCAGCGGCCTCCTTCCAAGAGACTACAAAGGTGCTAACTGATGCCTCTATTGCAGGTAAGGTGGATCACCTTAGAGGACTCAAAGAGAACGTGATCATGGGTCGTCTCATCCCTGCTGGTACAGGGCGTGTCTATTATGACCAGCGTGATAAGGCCAGGGGCAAGGCACCAGAAGGGCAGGCTGCTGCATGACACTAAAGCTTCCCATATCGTCCCAAAGGGGAGAGGATAAAGAGGGCAGGGCAAGAAAATTCTCTGTTCCAGAAGAGGCCCTGCCCATTGTCAAACGGTTGCAGAACAAGTACACCCTTGATGTAGAGAGGGTGAGCATTGGAGGAAGGGAGTTTTATTTTCTCCATGTTGCCGATCTCATTCCTCTTTTTCATATGGAGGTGCATGAGAATGCCCCTGAATTTCCCTTTTGGGTCAAGATCTGGGAGGCCTCTTTGGTGCTTGCGGAATTTCTTTTAAAGATGCCCCCAAAACAGGGGCGAAGGATACTGGAGCTTGGCGCAGGAATGGCAGTACCAGGAATGGTAGCGTCAAGTTTTGGCCACGATGTGACTGTGACCGACTATGAAGATGAGATAATGGACTTTGTCAGGGCCTCTGCCATTTTTAATAAATGCCCATCCCTTAAGTGCGAGGCTTTGGATTGGTTCAAACCAAGGGATGACCTTGGCCAGTTTGAGGTCATAATCGGCTCAGAGCTTTTGTTTCACCAAAGATTTTTCCCGCCTCTCCTTGAGGTAATGAAAAGATATCTGGCTCCAGGAGGGGCCATATACTTGTCCCATAGGGCAGATAGAGAAACCCTGTTCCCATTTTTTAAAATGGCAGAAGATGATTTTGTAATTGCCATGCAGAAACACCGCTTCCAGAGTAAAGACAAGGAGATGGATGTGCTGCTAACGCGCCTTACCAGGAAACAGCACTGATCCCACTACTAACTTTTCATTCTTCCGTTCTCCTACGCCCCTGTCCGTGCAATGTAGCACGGGATCGCTTCGTCGTCCCTTTGGGCCTCCTCGCGATGACGAGCTATCCCCTCCGTCATTGCAAGCGGAGCATCAGCGAAGCGAAGCACTCCCCTACACAGACGCAGAGTAGTCCCGCACCCTCTTAATACCCCTCTGCCCGTCATTGCGAGCGAAGCGAAGCAATCTCCTACGTTTTTGCACCGTCCTTGCGAGTAGGTGCAAAGCACCAACGAAGCAATCTCCCACGTCCTTGCAACTTAGCCCCAGAAAACCCTTCCCCTCTGGTGGCGGTACGGCACCGTTCTATCAACGCAGAAGAACAAACAAGCGGAGCAGAGTATCTCGCTATCAAAAATCAACAACGAACTCCTTTTCTCCTTCCTTTATGGGTATCTCTGTTACATGGACATTACTAACCCTGGCATGAGGAGGCCCCTGGTTGAGCCATACTATTAACTGCTCGATCTTATCTTCTGGCCCTTGTGCCTCAAGCTCTACCGAGCCGTCTGGCATGTTTTTCACCCAGCCTGTTAATCCAAGTGCCCTTGCTGTATCCAATGTGGATGCACGATAGAAGACCCCTTGAACCCTTCCTGTGACCTTGGCATGGATCCTTTTCATGGATAACCTCCTTTTGACTGCTTCTTCACTGCCCTTACAAATTGCCCTTTTGCCAAATCGTCACTTCTTCTTTCCCACCATCTCAAGAAATTCTTCTTCGGTTATGGTCTTGATACCGAGTTGTTTTGCCTTTTGAAGCTTAGAGCCAGGATTTTCTCCAACCACAACAAAGTCTGTGTGTTTCCCAACGGTAGATTGTACCTGTCCGCCAAGAGAAACCACAAGTTTCTTGGCTTCTGCCCTTTTCATGCTCTTGAGTGAGCCTGTAAAGACAAAGCTTTTTCCTTCAAGGGGCAAGGTCTTTTCCTCTGTTTCCACTGGTTCTATGGTTATGCCCGCCTCAAGGAGTTTTTTTATAAGTTCTTTGTTTTTTTCGTCTCTAAACCACTGATAAATGCTGTTGGCTACCTCTGGACCTATGCCCTGGATCGCCTCTAGTTCCTGAACACTTGCCTTCATGACTGCATCCAGGGTTTTGAAGTGTTTGGCTAGGAGTTGGGCCGTGACTTCTCCAACATGCCTAATGCCAAGGGCAAACAAAAAGCGAGGCAAGGTCGTATGTTTGCTTTTTTCTATAGCATCGAGAAGGTTCTGGGCAGATTTTTCTGCAAAGCCTTCAAGGGAAAGTAGATCCTCTTTTTTGATGTGATAAAGGTCTGGGATGTCTCTAATGATGCCTGCTGTAATCAGTTGTTCCACCACCTTTGGGCCAAGGCCCTCGATATCCATGGCAGGTTTACTTACAAAATGGGCTATCCTTTTTGCAAGTCTGGGGAAGCAATCCGGGTTGGGGCAGCGATAAATGGCCTCTCCAGGCTTTTTTACCAAGGCAGAGCCACATACAGGGCAATATTTTGGCATTACAAAGGGCTTTTCCTTGCCGGTTCTCCTTTCCTTTAGGGGTTTTACCACCTCTGGAATCACATCTCCTGCCCTTCTTACAATCACCCAATCACCTATTCGGATGTCCTTTCTTTTTATTTCCTCTTCGTTGTGGAGAGTGGCCCTGCTTATGGTTACACCTCCCACCTTAACAGGCTCCATAATGGCAACAGGCGTTACTGCACCAGTCCTGCCAACACTCAAGATTATGTCCTTGATGCGGGTAATGTTCTGGGGCGCTTCAAATTTATAGGCAATGGCCCATCTTGGGCTTTTGGCCTTTGTGCCAAGTCTGTCTTGCAGCTCAAGGTCATTTACCTTGATAACCATGCCATCAATTTCGTAGTTGAGCTCAGGCCGTATCTTGGCCAGATGTTCATGGTAACTTATGGCCTTTTCTATGCCAGTGACCTTTTTTATGAGAGGATTAACCCTTAAGCCCCACTTTTTTAGGGTTTGCAGTATTTCCCATTGGGTCTTGAAAGAGTAGCCCTCAACCCTGCCAATGCCATAGCAAAAGATGTTAAGCGGTCTTGAGGCAGTAACCTTTGGGTCAAGCTGCCTGAGAGAGCCTGCCGCAGCATTTCTTGGGTTGGCAAAGGTTGGCAGGCCTTTCTCTCTCCTTTCTTGATTGAGCCGTTCAAAGGCATCCTTTTCCATGTAAACCTCACCCCTTACCTCCAAAAGGGAAGGCACAGGAACATCCAGAGAGAGGAGGCGTAGCGGGATGGAGGGAATGGTTCTCAGGTTGTTTGTCACGTCTTCGCCGTTGTATCCATCTCCCCTTGTGGAGCCTAATACAAAGACGCCATTTTCATATACGAGCTCCACTGCAAGGCCATCCATTTTGGGTTCCAGGGTGTACTCTATGTCGTGATCGATGTTTAAGAACCTTTTTATCCTAGAGTCAAATTCTCTGATTTCTTCCGGAGTAAAGGCATCGTCAAGGCTGAGCATGGGCACATGATGGGGAACAGTGCGGAATTTGTCTGATGGCGGTGCGCCAACCCGCTGAGTGGGAGAGTCTGGGGTTATGGTTTCTGGATATTTTTCTTCAAGCTCTTTAAGCTCCTGCATCAGGGCATCGTATTCTTCATCGCTGATGACAGGAGAATCAAGTACGTAGTAGCGGTAGTTGTGGTAGTTTATCTCTTCCCTGAGTTTTTTGATCCTTTCAAGTACATCTGGAGGAACAGGCATCTTGTTAACCTTCTAATGTTTGGTAATTTTTATCACGATATTCTGTATTCTAATTCTTTAGAGTATTACATATTAAGGAGAAGGGTCAGGTGCAAGGCCGTATGGGATTGCTTCTTGTTGCCAGGGTTCTTCTGCAAGGCCGTATGAGATTGCTTCGCTCCGCTGAGGCTTCGCTCGCAATGACGATGGGGTGCGGTTCTGGTGGCGGAGAAGAGGCTTCGGCGTTTCTCTGCATGGTTGCATGGGGATTGCTTCTTGTTGCCAGGGTTCCTCTGCAAAGCCGTATGAGATTGCTTCGCTTCGCTCGCAATGACGATGGGGTGCTCCTTTCCATCTTTGCCATGCGGCCTGTTCCCAGCACGTCATCGCGAGGAGGCCCGAAGGGACGACGAAGCGATCCCGTGCTACATTGCAGTGGAGGGACGTAGTGGAAAGGTATGTCGGCGTTTCTCTGCTTGAGCGTGAAGGATTGCTTCTTGTTGCCAGGGTTCCTCTGCAAAGCCGTATGAGATTGCTTCGCTTCGCTGCCGCTTCGCTCGCAATGACGATGGAGATTGTGGCTTGCTCCTTTCCACCTTTGCAAGGTCGTGTGAGATTGCTTCGCTCCGCTCGCAATGACGAGGAGGATTGTGGCTTGCTCCTTTCCACCTTTGCAAGGCCGTGTGAGATTGCTTCGCTTCGCTGCCGCTCCGCTCGCAATGACGGAGTGGATAGCACGTCATCGCGAGGGGCCGAAAGGCCCCGTGGCGATCTCCCCCGCCCTTGCAATGATAGTTGCAATAATACTAATGATAGTGATGATGAACTTGTCAATTTTCTCATCTCTTTTGCTCTTCCTCTACTATCTCAAAGTTCAAGTGTCTCCTGGCCTTGTTTACAGAAATAAGCCGCAACACTATTTCCTGTCCAAGCCTGTAAACCTTCCCTGTACGTTTTCCCCGTAGCAGGTGCCTTTTGGAGTCAAATTCATAGTAGTCGTCTGCCATATCCACAAGCCGCACAACCCCAGATACAAATATCTCTTTTAGCTCAACAAACATACCAAAAGAGGTGACTCCTGAGATTATTCCGTGGAATTTTTCTCCTATCTTGTCTTCCATGTAGCGTATCTTCAGGCGGTCTAACATTTCTCGTTCGGCTTCCATGGCGGTTCTTTCCCTGCGGCTCAGATGTTCACCAAGGGGAAAGAGTTCTTCCTGGGTGTATATGGGGCGTTTACGTTTGCGTCTCAGATTTCCTTTCAGCACCCTATGGGCAACAAGGTCTGGATATCGCCTGATTGGAGATGTAAAGTGCAGATACGTGGGAGAGGCAAGGCCAAAATGCCCTTTATTTTCAGGGGAATAGACTGCCTGGTTCATGCTCCTAAGTAGCATGGAGTTTACCACATATTCTTCGGGTTTTCCTTCCACCATGCCGAGTATCTTTTGAAACCAGAACGGGTCAATCTTCTTGGGAGTCTTGATGTTGTAGCCAAGGCTGCGAAGGTATTCTACCAGATCGTCTATCTTTTCTCTTTCAGGCGGTTCATGGATTCGATAAAGCACTGGTATATCCCGTTCTGCCAGAAAGCGCGCAACCGCCTCATTGGCAGCAATCATAAACTCCTCAATAAGCCTGTGAGCCATGCTTCTTTCTCGCAGGACAATACTTTCAAGCTCACCTGTAAGGCCAAGTATCACCTCTGGCTCAGGAAGGTCAAAGTCAATGCTTCCGCGCTCCTTCCTCTTTTGCATGAGAAGCCTGGCCAGTTCCTCCATCTGCCTGATTCCCTTTAGAAATTTCTTGTGTTTGTTGAGAAGTTTTTTGTCTTTTCCATCGAGCAGCCTTTGCACTATCTTGTAGGTGAAACGGTAATGGCTTCTCATTACCGCCTTGAAGAAAGTGGCCTTTTTTACGTTGCCATTAAGGTCAAAGCTTATCCTTGCAACCATAGCAAGACGATCCTGGTCTGGCACAAGGCTGCATAGTCCATTTGACAGTTTTTCAGGAAGCATTGGGATTACCCTGTCTGGGAAATAGACACTTGTTCCCCTTTCCAGGGCGTCTGCATCCAAAAAGGAGCCTTTTTCCACATAATGGCTCACATCCGCTATGGCTACAGTGAGCACAAAACCGCTCCTGGTCTTTTTTACATGGACTGCATCGTCAAAGTCCTTTGCGTCTTCTCCGTCAATGGTCACAAGGGGCAGGTTCCTGATATCCTTTCTTCCTGAAAGGTCTTCTTTGCGAACGCTGTCTGGCAGCTCATCTGCCTGGATCATGGCGGGTTTGGAAAATTTGTTTGGCAACTGATACTTTTTTATGACTATCTGGGATTGTACCTCAATGCTTTCAGGATCACCAAGAACCTTGACTATTTCTCCCTCGGCCGTAGATCCTGTCCGGGAGAAATGAAGCACCCTTGCAACAACTGCCATGCCATCGATGTCGCCGTATTTTTTGGGGTTGGGTATGAGCACTTCAAAACGAAGCCGTTCGTTTTCAGGTATGACCACTCCCAGGTTTCTTCCAGTATGGAAGATGCCAACGACCTCCTGAACAGTCCTTTCATTTATCCTTATGACTGCCCCTTCAGGCCCTTTGGGAGTATCTTTTTCAATACGGGCCGTCACCATGTCGCCATGGACTGCGCCTTTTAGCTTCCTTGGTGGAATGAATATATCCGCTTCATCTGGATCAGGAGAGTGTACAAAACCAAAACCGTCTGGATGTATGGTGATGGCGCCGGTTACAAGCCGCATCTGCCTGGTAAGGCCGTAGCGGTTGCCTTTAAGCAGGGTTATTTCACCAGAGCGGACAAGCTCTTTTATTAGCTTTTTTGCTGCCTGACGTTTTTCTGGAGGAACGTGAAGGTTATGGATGATTTCTCTCATATAGAGAGGATGGCCAGCAGCCTTTAGCACAGAGAGGATGGACTCTTTTGATATCTTGATATTTTTTTTCTTTTTTCGTCTCATGAATCTGACTATAAGGGGGTGCAATAGGGGGGTCAAGCAGTTGTTAAGCGATCTTTTTCAATTCCACCCTTGAGACTTTGTGAAATTCAAGTAAACTTAAAAAATCTTTTCTGACGGGAAAGGCGATGTTGCTGCTATTTGATGCGTAATTAATGATTGAACCAAATAAAAGGAGGTAAATTATGAGGCTATTGGGATTAGGAATACTTCTGTCTTTTTTGATTGCTGGCTGTGCCGGGGTTGGGTTGCAGGTAGATAATCAGCTCCATGCAACGAGACAGGTATTAAATGAAGCTAAGGCCAAACAGTTGGACAAACAGTGTCCGGATGAATACAAAGAGGCAGAGTTGTTGCAGAAAAAGGCTGTGGCACTTTACAAGGCATGCCGCCCTGAAGAAGCTGCTCCAATTGCCAAGCAGGCTTACGACAAGGCCAAATCTCTTTGTTCTCCAGTGCCATGTCCTCCATCATGCAAGCATAAGCCTAGCCCAAAGGACAGTGATGGTGATGGAGTAATTGACGCCCTTGATAGATGCCCAAACACTCCAAAGGGAGCCAAGGTCAATAAGGTTGGATGCTGGATAGTTAAAGGATTGCTCTTTGATTTCAACAAGGCAGAGATCAAGCCCAAATATTACAAGAATCTGGACGAGGTTGTAAAAGTTCTAAAGGCCAACCCAGATTTGAAGGTTGAGATTCAGGGACATACCGACAACATCGGTTCTGCTGAATACAACATGAAGCTTTCCTTGAGGCGTGCACAGGCCGTTGCAGATTATCTCATCAAGCATGGGATCTCTCCTTCAAGGCTCCGGGTGAAGGGCTATGGTTTTACAAGGCCAGTTGCTCCTAACGATACTCCAGAAGGAAGGGCTCTTAATAGAAGAGTGCAGTTGAAGCCTCTCTATTAAAATTCATTACTTAGGTTAAAATTTAAGCTTAATAAAGCTGCAGTCTCGAAAAGGGCTGCAGCTTTTTTTTGTGTGGTGATCACGCATACCTTGCGTTACCTGTTGGTTGCCGCTTTTCCAAGCATCTTCGCAGGAGATTGTACCGTTTTGCTGACACCCTTTTGCAATGCCGTGTGAGATTGCTTCGCTTTCGCTGCCGCTTCGCTCGCAATGACGAAGTGGAGATTAGGTCATTGCGAGGAGGCGCGAATAGCGCCGACGAAGCAATCCCATTCGGCCCCGCATAAGAGTCCTGAACCGCACACCGCATTCCAGTATCTCCTTTGTCTGTCTATGTGTGTTTATGCAAGAAGATTGTTTCTATCTGCCCCGCTTTCTTGGGGAGTGGTAGTGCAGCCTGGCTGTAGAGGAAACGAGACTCCTCAGCATCTTCGCAGGAGATTGTACCGTTTAGCTGACACTCCATTGCCAGGCCGTGTGAGATTGCTTCGCTCCGCTGCCGCTCCGCTCGCAATGACGAAGTGGAGATTAGGTCATTGCGAGGAGGCCTTTTTTAAAGGCCGACGAAGCAATCCCATTCGGCCCCGCACCCCTCACCCCACCCCTGCACGAATCTGCTACTTTCTCGTCCCGTTCTTGACATCCCTTTTAAATGTCTTAAAAGTTAGTGAAAGGAGATGATTCGTTGGTAAAGGCCTTTCTAGAACTTTTAGATGATCCCATAGTACGCGGTTTTGTTTTAACAACAATTCTTTTACTAGGTTTATGTCTTGAGCAGTCTCTACTAAACCAGCCTTTTATTCAAAATATTGCCTCGTCTTTTCTTGTTGGCAATCTTATAGGTTATCCAGTTGCCATATTTTTATGGCGTATCTTTTATCAAAAAGTCAATATACCGTTGTATTCCTGGCCGCTTGAGGCATTCCTTGTTGTGTTTTTTGCATTAAAGCCTTTGCCGATTATATCTTTAGTGATTGGAATTGTATTTCCTTTACTTTTACTTCATCTATTCCTATTAGCTCACTATTCCGTTTACGCTTCAGATTTTAATGCAATTATTCTAAGGGTTGCATTTGGTATAGGCCTTGGAAACTTCTTACTTCTTGTCTTTCAATATGTTCCTTATCCTCTTGGAATTGGTTGGTTAAGTGTGGCTCTTGCCGCTTGGCGCATAAGGTGCCCATCGACACGGGCGATTATAAAACCTTTTTCTAAACATCAGTTAGACAAAAAGTATCTTATATTTTTGATTTTTCTCTTTCTTTTCTATACGGTTGGAGGCCTGTACTATGAGCTTCTAAAGGGGTTAAGCAGTAAGAATTTAGCCATTCTAGATGAATTCAACTACATTTTATATGTTGTTGGCCTGGCTGCAAGCGTACCCTTGGCCAGATTTCAAAAGGAGCTTATTCCATTCATTGCAATAACTATAATGGGTGGTGCCCTCCTTTTCATGACACCACCTTTCAATATCTCACCATATTCCGTTAGTGCTATGGAGCTGAGTTTTGGCATGATGGACTCCTATTCCATTGCCTATATTTTTAGCGCTGCCAATGGATTGGAGGAAGTGAGCTTGGGCCTAGGGATTTTTCCTTTTTCAATACTTACAAACATGCTGATTTTAAATCATTTGCCCCCTGTCTTTGACATCAGATGGGGACTTGGATTCTTGTTTTTGACATTGATACCCTTGAGTCTCCTTACAAGGTCTAGCAGCAGTGTCAGAAGGAGAAGAAAAGTTTCACCTCCTTTTGTCCTTCCCACTCCCACTCCTGAAAATAACACCTTTGAAGATATCCTTGAAATAGAGAAACTTGAAAGAGAAAGTCTTAAAAGACTAAGCAGCAACAAGGGAAAGATGGGATGTGGCCATTTGAATTGTGATGTTGATATTGATGCTGATACTGATGCTGAGGTTGAGGTTGCAATTGATGAAACAGATACCGAGGCTCAGATTCATGACCAGAACATAAAAATGGATTTGGAATCTCTAGTGCAGGTCTTGAATTTGACCTCTCGTGAACAAGAGATATTTGCATTACTCGTTAAGGGTAAAAAGTTAAAAGAGATTGCCAAGGAACTAGATATTGCCCTTGGAACCATAAAGGCCCTGACAAGTCGGATCTATGAAAAGGCTGATGTAGATAATAGAGAAGAACTGTTCAAAAAATGGATGAATGAATAGGTTTAGGATAATTTTTAAAAAAATGTAAAATTCTATGGTTTGCGCAGGGTTTACATAGGGTTTACGCGAGGTTTACGTAGGGTTTACAGCAGGTTTACAAGGGTTTACGTAGAGGGTTTACGCAAAATTTGCACAAGGTTTACAAAAGGTTTACAGAGGGTTTACGAAATCTTTTTCCCAAAAGAGAAAAGTTTTTCCCATCACCATCTTCCATAAAATCATAATTAATTTCAACAAGATAGCTTCTTTAAAAATTTTTGACTTTATAATTTGGGTATTTTTTTACATAAACCTCAAGGGGTTGTAATGGCCTGTGTTGAAAATATCAATGAAATCAAACGGTTAAATCGGCACATTTTTTGAAATTTTATTAATTCAATAAAAAACAAAATCTGGAGGTTAGAGGGTATGAAAAAGGCAGCATTGTTGTGGATCTTCTTTCTGATGTTTTTGGGAGTGCAGACAGCCCAGGCCACACCTTTTCAAAATGGGGATTTTACAAACGGGGATTTCACAGGATGGAGTGGTGAATTGACTGATGTGAATAATAGCGTGCACAACGTGGACCCAGACACGGCCAACAGCTATTACAAAATAGTTGATAGTGATAATAAAGCCCAGTTGAGCATAGACGAC